>VYDA01000311.1:0-3878 GCA_009843665.1 Caldilineaceae bacterium SB0675_bin_29
TCCGCGGGGTAGGCGATTTTCTGGTGCGGGGTGGCTACGATAACCGCATGCAGATCCTGGGTCACATTTCGCTGCTGGGCTACAACGGCAAGATGATCCACCCGCTGTGCAGCGGCGGCCCGTCGGAGTCGGCCCTGGGTGATCCGCAGGAGGTGGTGATGGCCGAGTGGGCGCAGAAGTGTATCGACCAGGGCGGGCTGGTGGTGATGCCTCACGCGCCAAACCCGCAGTTGGAGCGAGCGGCGGATATCGTCCTCGGACTGATCCATGCGATCGAGATGATGACTTTCAACCCCTGTGAACGGGAGCTCAACCCCTACGGAATCGCCGACTGGTACCGCTACCTGAACCTGGGCTATCAGCTGCCGATCGTGGGCGGCTCGGACAAGATGGCGGCCTCGTCGCAACTGGGGGGCGTGCGCACCTACGCGCATCTGGGTGAGCGGGAGTTCACATACGAGAACTGGATGGCGGCGGTGCAGGCGGGCAACACGTTTATGACGATCGGTCCGCTGGCGGAGCTGACGGTTGAGGGCGTTGCGCCGGGCGGGCAGGTTCAGCTTCCGGCTGGCGGCGGGAATGTGGGCGTCGACTGGCGGGTCGAGTCGGTGCAGGTGCCGATCGAGCAGGTGGAGGTCGTACAGGGCGGGCTGGTAGTCGATCAGGTGGACGTACACGGCGAATACAGTGCGTCGGGCAGCTTGCAGGTTGCGGTAACGGATTCATCATGGATAGCGTTGCGCGTGCGCGGAAGTTATATCGGTGAAGAGGGCGAGATCGCGGCGCATACGAGCGCGGTGCAAACGTTGGTGGAGGACAGCCCGCTGTTTAACGAGCCCGACTCGTCGGCGGTGTTGGAGCAGATCGAGGGCGCGATTGCCTATGTGGACACGATTGCCCCGCGGCCGAACGCCAAGCGTTTTCGGGAGATGCGGGCGGTGCTGGAGGCGGCGCACAACCGGCTGCACCAGCGGATGCACGCGCACGGCGTTTTCCACAAGCATACGCCGGTGCACGGACACGAGGACGACAGTGGTTAGAGGTCAGTGGTTAGTGGTTAGAGACGGCTCTTATGAGTGATCTTTGGCAGGTATTGGGCAGTTGACGGTGAGCCGGGTGGGGGACGAAGAGATGGCAAAGATTCGGTGGGGGATTGTAGGTTGCGGGGATGTGTGCGAGGTCAAGAGCGGGCCGGGGCTGTACAAGGCCGATGGCTCGGCGCTGACGGCGGTGATGCGGCGCAATGGGGAGTTGGCGGCGGACTTTGCGCGGCGCCATGAAGTGGCGCGCTGGTACGACGACGGCGACAGGCTGATCAACGACCCGGAGGTGGACGCGGTCTATGTGGCGACGCCGCCGGACACGCACATGTCGTACACGTGCAAGGCGGCGGAGGCGGGCAAGCCGGTCTATGTGGAGAAGCCTATGGCGCGCACATACGAAGAATGCCAGACGATGATCCGGGCCTGCGAAGAGGCCGGCGTTCCGCTGTGGGTGGGCTATTATCGACGGCGGCTGCCCAAGTTTCTCAAGGTGCAGCAGTTGATTGAGCAGGGCGCGATCGGGGAGGTGCGGTCGGCCCTGATTCGCTTCTACCAACCGGCCAAGCCTGCAGACGCGTTCCCGGACCAGAGAGGCTGGCGAGTTGATCCTGAGATTGCGGGGGCCGGTCTATTCCTGGATTTGGGCTCGCACATGCTGGACCTTCTCGACTATCTGCTGGGGCCGATCAGACGTGTGCAAGGTTTTGCGGGGAACCAGGCGGGGCTTTACGACGCCGAGGACGTTGTGTGCGGCAGCTTCACGTTTGAGTCGGGCGTGCAGGGGACGGGGACGTGGATGTTCTCCGGCTTCGAAAGCCTTGATTGGACGGAGATCGAAGGCACTAAGGGGCGCATCGGCTATGTCTGTTTCGATGCCAGCCCGATCGCGCTGACGACGAGTGCGGGGACCGAGGAGATCCCGGTTACGCAGCCGGACCACGTGCATCAGCCGTTGATTCAGACGATAGTGGACGAGTTGAACGGGCACGGGCAGTGCCCGAGCACGGGCGTCAGCGGTGCGCGTACGTCGTGGGTGATGGACCAGATGCTGGCGGAGTACCGGCAGAAAAACTATGGATAACGACGAATGAGACTAAGCAGCCAGGCATTCGGCAGGACGGAGAGGGGACACGGGGTCAGGCAGTATTCGCTGGCCAACAACAGGGGCGTGGAGGTCGACGTTCTCGACTACGGCGGGCTGATCCGCACGTTGTCGACGCCGGACCGCAACGGCGAGGCGGGGGACGTGGTGTTGGGCTTCGACACGCTCGACGAATATCTGGCCGGGCACCCCTATTACGGCGTGCTGGTGGGCCGCTGCGCGAACCGCATCGGCGGCGGCAGTTTCGAGCTGGACGGTGTGCGTTACCAGCTTGCGCGCAACGTCAACGACGACCATCTTCACGGCGGGGAGGTCGGCTTCGGGAACGTGGTGTGGCAGGCGCAGCCCTTTCAGAACGAACGGGAGGTCGGGCTGCTGCTCTCCCACGACAGCCCGGACGGAGAAGACCTGTATCCGGGCGCGCTGGAGACGACGGTAAGGTTGAGTCTGAACGATGACAACGAGGTGCGTCTCGACTATCATGCGACCTGCGACGCGCCGACGATCGTGAACCTGACCAATCACAGCTATTTCAACCTGGCCGGGGCAGGCAACATCCACGACCACGTCGCCATGATCGATGCCGACGCGTTCACGCCGATGGACAGCGCGCTGATCGTGACAGGTGAGATCCGGGACGTGACCGGCACACCCTTTGACTTTCGCCAGCCCACTGCCATCGGCGCGCGCATCAATGCGGACGACGAGCAGATCAGGATGGGCGGCGGTTACGATCACAATTTCGCTCTCAACGGGGAGCCGGGCACGTTGCGGCTGGCGGCGCGGGTCACGGAGCCGGTCAGCGGACGGGTGCTGGAGGTGCTGACGACCGAGCCGGGCGTGCAGTTCTATACGGGAAACCAGATGGAGGCGGCGAACCCGGGCAAGGGCGGGCAGGTCTACCCGCACCGCGGCGGGTTCTGCCTGGAGACGCAGCATTTTCCGGATGCGCCGAACCAACCGCACTTTCCGTCGATCGTTCTGCGGCCCGGCGAAGAGTATACGCAGACGACCGTATTCCGCTTTTCGATCGAACAGTAGAACCGGCTCCGGGGCGAAGCGTCACAGGACAGGGCCGGTTTTCCGTGTTCGACTGGGGAAGGGGCTGAAGATGGGAGGATACCCGAGCGAACTGACTGCGGCGGCGGCCTTTGACGCGAAGCGGGCGATCCTGAGCAAGCGGGACATGTTCCGGCCGCTGGCTGTGCAGCGCACCGAGGGGTTGGCCGACGCGTTGCGGGGCAAGAAGGTGCGCGGGGAGACGCCGGTGCTGGTGCTGGAGCGGGAGGGCGCGGCGCTGGCACTGCTCACCAGCGAGATGATATTTCACCACGTGGCGCAGGGGGAGTGGAACGGGACACCGTTTCTGGCCACGTTCTGAGCGCCGTGCAACAGCGGCGTCGGTCTGACGCCGGTCATTGACGGGGAAACTTACAGTTTTGCGACGCGGGGCCTGTATAACGGCATGTCGTTGATGGGGGACCACCAGACGGGGTCGTACTGGGACCACGTCACGGGCGAGTGTCTGCACGGTCCGCTGAAGGGGCGGCGTCTTGAACTGGAGCCGCTGAGGCATATGCGGGCGGACCAGGTGCTGGCGCAGTACCCGGACGCCCGTATAGCGCGGTCGCGGCTGCCGCTGCCCTTTGGTCTGGCGGCGGGCCTGATGAAGGTCCTGGTGCGACTGACCAGGGGACGATTTTTGCCGCCGAGGTTTGCGGGTTCGATGGGTG
>VYDA01000311.1:3888-4381 GCA_009843665.1 Caldilineaceae bacterium SB0675_bin_29
GGCCGCCCGAAGCTCCTGGTCCGACTCCCCCGGCCACGAATGATGCCGCCGAGGGGGCGGGGCGCGATGGCTGCGGCAGACCCGCGGCGGCCGCGCCTGGAGATGGGGCTGGGCGTGTGGACGGAGAGGGTCAGCCGGTATTATCCGCTGGAGGTTCTCAAGGCGGGGGACGGGGTGTTGTTCGACGTCATCGACAACAGGAATATGCTGATCTACCTGGATCCGGTGTCTGGGACGCCGACGCCGCTTTTCGCCGATGGGCAGGATGCCGAGTGGGATGGGAGCGACCTGCGCCTGGAAGACGGCGCGATCGTGCGCAATGGCAGGCTTTTCGATCCCTCCGGAGAGGAGTTGCCGACCGAACAGCCGCTGCACCTTTTTGCGCGCTGGTACGGTTTCTCGCTTACATTTCCGGACTGCGAGATATATGGGGGCGGGGGCGAAGGAAGCGGGTGAGGGCGGCCCCGCCGTCAGCCTAAGTTTGCAGCCGCTT
>VYDA01000073.1 GCA_009843665.1 Caldilineaceae bacterium SB0675_bin_29
GCCCAGGGGGGCGGGGCGCTGGCCGTGCAGGTCGACGTCACCAGCCGGGCGGATACCGAGCGGATGGTGGCCGAGTGCGCGGCCCGGTTCGGACGCGTCGACATCATGGTCAACAACGCCGGCGTGCTGGCCGTCACGCCTGTGTTGGAGCTGGACGACAGGGACTGGGACTGGCAGATGAACGTCAATGCGAAGGGCGTGTTGTACTGCTCGCAGGCGGCGGCGCGCCAGATGATTGCCCAGGGCGAGGGCGGCCGGATCATCACGATCGCCTCCACTGCCGGCAAGATCCCGTCCGGGAAAGACGTTCCGATTGCCGGGTACGTCGCCAGCAAGCACGCGGCGGTCGGACTGACCAAACAGATGGCGCTGGAGCTGGCCCGTTACGATATTCTGGTGAACTGTGTGTTTCCCGGGATCGTTGAATCAGAGATGCTGCAGGTTGTTCATGGAGAGATTGCCAAGCTGGAAGGGGTGGCGGAGGAGGAGATACGGGCGCGGGCGATGGCGACGGTGCCGCTGGGCTATTTCCAGTCACCGCAGAAGGTGGCCAATATGGTGGCCTTCCTGTGTTCGACAGATGCGGATTATTCTGTTGGCTCGGTCTTTGATGTGACGGGCGGAGCGTTTCCCTTCTACTGAGCCTGTTTGCGGTACGGCTGTGCCCCCCTGGGGCGCGAAAATGACAGTTGCAGATTCCCCTGGCGGCGCGGTATTATGTGCACGGCTGCGCACTTATATGGTATTACGGCAGCGGGCGGAACAGTCCTTCAGCTTGTTACAAGCAGGCGATCCTTCTCCTCCAGTCCTTCAACCTTTGATGAGGAGCACCACTTCTCTACGCAGAAGGAGCGCTGATATTCCAATGGAAAACCGAGATCTGTTCGACCTCACAGGGCGGAATGCGCTCGTCACCGGCGGCGGGCGCGGGCTGGGCAAGGCGATGGCCACCGGACTGGCGCAGTATGGCGCCAACATCGCCATCGTTGACATCGACCTGGAAACGGCACAGAGTACAGCCGAGGAGATCGGGGCGCTGGGCGTGCAGACGCTGGCCCTGTATGGTGATGTGCGGAGCGAAGAGGATGCGCAGCGGACGGTGGACGAGGTCTGCGAGAGATTGGGCAGCCTCGATATTTTGCTCAACAACGCCGGCGTGGCGACGGTCGAGGCGGCTGAGACACTCAGCCTGGACGATTTCAAGCGCGTCTACGATATCGACGTGACGGGCGTGTTCATCTTCTCCAAAGCCGCGTACGGCCCGATGGCGCGGCAGGGGCGGGGCAACATCATCAACATCGCCAGCATGGCAGGCATCAGCGTGCTGGACCCGCAGAAGCACATGCACTACAACTCGGCCAAGGCCGCGGTGATCATGATCACCAAGTCGCTGGCGGCGGAATGGGCGAGCGCGGGTATCCGCGTCAATGCGCTGGCGCCGGGCTATATGATCACGCCGCCGGTGATCGAGATGCGGGCGGAGGACCCGGAGCGGTGGGAGCAGTGGATGGCCAGGGTGCCGATGGGCCGCGCCGGCGAGCCGCCTGAGCTGCAGGGCGCGGTCGTTTACCTGGCATCCGATGCCTCAAGTTATATGACCGGGAACATCATGGTCATCGACGGCGGTTATACATGCTTGTGAGTTGTTCGATGCGCTACGGCTGCGCTGGTTGGGCGCGTTGAAGAAAGGGGGGCCATAACATCAGACTGTCCGCTTGTTCGTAGCGTGGTGGGCACCCTGTGGGTCGCTCATCACCGTAACATTTTTGGTTCTGTAGAGGTTGCGCTCTGTCGAGATCCATTGCACGAGATTCCATGCGTCTATTCGACCGATTGGCGATTTTAACCGGCTTTTCATTGGCAATGTAATCGTGCAGCACTCACGAGATCCAGGAGGATCAGAGCAATGACTCAGACCAAAGGACGGTATCTTGTATGCATGATCGTGGCATTCGCGGTTCTGCTGGGCGCGTGCCAGCCTGTGGCTGCGCCGGCCTCGGACGGCGAAATGGCTGCCGAGAAGAAGACGTTCGTCTACGCCGCCATCAGAGAGTGGCGCAGCCTGGAAGCGTTTCAGGCCTATGACGAAGTGCAGGCGCCCGGCCTGCGCAATGTGATCGAGGTGCTATTGGACCGCGATCCTGTTTCGAACGAGCTGATCCCCGAGCTTGCCACCTCCTTCGAGCCGATCGATGAATTGACGTGGCGGTTCACAGTTCGCGAGGGGGTGACTTTCCACGACGGCTCGCCTCTGAACGCTGAGGCCGTTGCCTACGCCATCAACCATCAGTGGAGCGAAGAGAACGCCTTTCCGGTGCGCGGCTTCATGGGGCCACAGATAACGGCCGAGGCGGTGGACGAGTATACCGTCCACGTGATGACGGCCACGCCGGACCCGATACTGCCCAACCGCATGCACATCCAGGGCGTCTCATCGATGCGGCAGCTTCTTGAGGAGCCGGACCAATATCCTCTTGTGCCGATCGGCACCGGTCCTTACAAGTTCAAGGAGTTCAGAGCAGGTGACGCGCTCATCCTCGAAGCCAACCATGACTGGTGGGGCCTCGACCCGGCCCAGGGCGCGCGCGGCGCGATCAACTTTGATGAACTGGTCTTTCTGTATCGGGCCGAGGATGCCGTGCGGCTGGCGCAGGTGAAGACCGGAGAAGCACACATCGCCCAGTGGATTTCGGCGGAGAGCTGCCGGGAGGCCGAAGCGACTGAAGGAATCGGCTGCCGCAGCCAGGTGAGTGTGGAGACCCTTTGGATGCGAATGGACCTGGAACCGCCGCGTGAAGGCACGGCCTTTGGCGATCAGCGGGTCAGGCTGGCATTCCAGTTGGCGGTCGACTACGACACCATCCTCGACACGATTCTGGGCGGCCAGGCGACGATCGCGCGCCAGATGGTCGGCCCTTCGGCGACCGGTTACAACGAGAATCTGGAGCCATACGGCTATGACCCGGAGAGAGCCAAGCAGCTTCTGGACGAAGCAGCGGCCGATGGCGTGCCCGTCTATGAGACGGAGTTCGTGAACGCCAGTCTCAGCGGCTGGTTCGCGCGCAGCGAGGAGCTGCACCAGGCCGTGAACGGCTATCTGCAGGAACTCGGGCTCAACGTGGTACTGGAGGTGTCGGAGCTTGATCCCTTCCTCGAGAAGGTCGGCGTTCGACCCCCGCCCGGACGCGGCCGATATTTTTACGTCGGACCGCACGGGAATGAGCTTTACGACTTTGCCCTTTCGCTTGGAGGCCATCTCTCCTGTGGTAGTCCCTTCGCGGCCGGCTGTTTCCCTGAACTCGATGAACTGGCCGCAGCTGCCAGCCCGCTGACGGGGGCAGAGCGCGATCAGGCCCTGCAGGATATTGCCCAGCTCGTCCATGACGAGGTCTATGCCGGCGCGGTCGCGCATCTGGACCTCTCCTATGCGGTCAGTGACTGCCTCAGCTGGGATGTTCCGCTGGGGCACCGGGCGCTGGCCAAGGATATGGACAATACGTGTGATTGAGCGCGGCTTCGGCAATCTGCCCCTCGCTCCCCAATGCAGATGGTCGAGAGCGCCGGTGGATAGTGGCTGAACCGGCCACTTCCACCGTTCACTTGAAGTTGCCGCCGGCGCCATCCCCCGGCCCCTGGCGGCAAACGAACCGGGTCAGGACAGCGCTCAGGAGACTTACGGGGAGCTTGTAAGCGCGAGTAACTCTTCCTTGCCCGCAAAAGGAGTGTCCACATGGCCCGCTACGTGGCTCGACGACTGCTCCAGTCGATCCTCGTCCTCGCGGTCGTCCTGACCCTCGTCTTCTTCGCAGGCCGCGTCATCGGCAATCCGGCAGCCCTTATCCTGGGTCCTGAGGCGCGTGCGGAGGATGTGAAAACACTTGAGGAACGCTTCGGCTACGACAAGCCAGCGCTTGTGCAGTTCGGGCGCTATGCACGCGGGGTTGTGTCGGGAGATTTCGGCAACTCATGGTGGCAGAGAAGACCGGCGCTGCCGATGGCGCTGGAACGAATTCCGGCGACGCTGCAACTGGCCGCGGTTACGATGTTGTTTGCGTTGCCGGTGGCAATGATCCTGGGGTCGCTGGCGGCCTGGAAACCCGGTTCTCCGATAGACAAAGGGGTCAACGTGATCTCGCTGACGGGCGCGTCGGCGGTCGACTTCTGGATCGGGTTGATGCTGATCCTCTTCTTCGCGGTTCAGTTGAGATTGCTGCCCACGTCTGGCTCCGGTTCGTTGAAGTTCATCATCCTGCCGGCCCTGACGTTGTCGCTGAGGCCGCTGGGCCGGGTGGCGCAGGTAACGCGCAGCGCCATGCTGGACCAGCTGAGCAGACCTTACATCAAGACCGCACGCGCAAAGGGATACAGAGAAAGCAGA
>VYDA01000315.1 GCA_009843665.1 Caldilineaceae bacterium SB0675_bin_29
GTTCAGGCGGAGGACGCAGGGAGCGATGAAAAAGCATCCTGTTAACGGAAGTCGCGCCAAAGCTTAAATGGCGGGCATGAATCGTCTTTCAATACCCGAACATGGTAACGCGCTAACCGTTGATTGGCTTGAGCAAGCGCTGAGTGCCAGGGGCGGCATTCCCTCCATCAGAGACATCGTCGTGGAGGACATTGGCGCAGGCTCAGGCGCAATAGGCGCCAGCCTGCGCTGCGCCTTGACCTATCGCGATGAGGTCCAGAGAAGTCCGGAGACACCTGAATCGGTCGTCATCAAGCTGTCCAGTTCCGACAAGAGGAGTCTCCGCATAGCCAAATTGTTGTCCATGTACAAGCGGGAGTACTTCTGCTTCCGCCAGTTGGGACCCAGTATACCGATGGGGCTTCCCGAGCTATTGTATGGAGATTTCGACAATGCAAGTCATCGTTTCGTCATGGTGCTCGAAGATCTGGGGTATATGGAGAGGATGGACCAGATCATCGGAGCGGACGCTGGGCGAGCTATGCGCGCCATACGAGGTGTTGCCGAGTTGCACGGCCGCTTCTGGAACAGCCTAGACCAGCCGCCCGTTTCGGATTTTCTGGCTGCAGTCGGTGGGCCGAAACCCTGGCTGTCGCAGCTCATCTACCTAGGATGTCTGCCCCCTTGCCTGGAGCGTTTTGGCGACCTTCTCTCTGACAGGATGCGGCGCCTGGCGGAAGCATTCGGCCCCAGGGTCGTTGACCACATGCGTGAACTGGGCGCCGGGCCCCAGACATTGACTCACGGCGACTTCCGGTTGGAGAACATGTTCTTTGATGGCGCGAAGGCGGACGATTTCACCGTGATCGACTGGCAAACTGCGGGGCTCATTGGGAACGGAGTTTACGACGTGGCCTACTTCATGGTGTCCAGCGTTCCCACCGAGACTCGTCGCCGCATCGAGCGCCAGGCCGTCGAGGCGTATCACGGCATCCTCTGCGACATGGGAGCGAAGGACCTGACATTCGAAGGCTGTTGGCATAGCTACCGACGGAACATTCTGGGCATGCTTGTGCCGAGCGTTTGTGCTGGCGGAGCGCTGGATATGTCCAACGAGCGGATACGTACCCTGGGCGAAACGATGCTGAAGAGAACGGCGGCAGCCATTGAAGATCTGGATGCCGCCGAGCTTTTCCCCTCCTACAATGGGTTTCTGACCCCCACGAAACTCTTTGCAGCGCTGTCACGGTGCGGGTACCGGGCGTACCGTCTGGCCCTTCGCCTGCGCTCACCCCGGAAAGGCGCCAGGTGAACGGCAGCGACGGACGCGACGGCGGTTACCGCGGCCGTGCGGCGGCGTTGGTGTGCGTCGGACTGGCGATGTTTCTGGCCGCGCTGGCCCAGACCGTGGTCGCAAGCATCGTGCCGCTCATTGTCGCCGATCTAGGCGGATTCGACCGTTACACGTGGCCGTCCTCCTCGTACCTGGTGGCGGCGACGGTCGCCTACCCCATCGTAGGCCGGCTCAGCGATATCTACGGCCGGCGGGCGTTCCTCATTGCGGGCATCGCGATCTTCATTGCCGGCTCGGCGCTGGTGGGATTCAGCGGATCAATGAACCAGGTGATCGGCTTCCGCGCGCTGCAGGGCCTGGGCGGGGGCGCGGTAATGACCTGCTGCTACGTGTCCGTCGCCGATCTGTTTCCGCCCGAGGACCGGGGGAAATTCCATGGCATCCTTGGCGCCGTGTACGCGCTGGCGACCGTGGTGGGGCCGGTCATGGGTGTTTTGATTGCCGAATGGCTCTCCTGGCAGTACACCTTTCTGTTCATCGCGCTGGCCGGCCTGCCGGTGCTGCTGCTGACGGCGCGGCGTTTTCCCGGACCGCGCTCTCTTCCCCGGCAGTGGGAACTGGATTACGCCGGCATGGCGACGCTGGCGGTTGCCGTGACGGCGGTGGCGCTGGCGTCGGCCGAGGTTTCTCATGCCTGGTATGCGCCGCAGGCAGTCGGGCTGCTGGCGTTCGGGCTGGCGACGGCCGCGCTTTTCGTTGCCATTGAATCCAGATTCAGGTCGCCGATTATGCCGCTGGGGATTTATCGGAATCGCGCGGTGGCGGTCGCCGTCGTTGTGACGCTCCTGACGAGCGCGGCTCTGCACGCGTTCGTGCTGTTTCTGCCGCTCTACTTCCAACTGGCGCTGGGCGTGTCCGCGACGCAGGCGGGCACGATGCTCATGCCGATGCTGCTGGGGATCGTGCTGGGCGCGATAGTGGCCGGCCAGCTGCTCTCAAGGACGGGAGGCCATTACCGGGTCCAGGCGCTGGCCGGCACTGCGCTCATGGCGGGGGGCATGTACCTTTTCTCCATCCTGGGCGACGGCGGCGGTGTTGCTCAGAGCATGCCGGTCCTCTTCAGTCAGCTCTATCTCATCATCGCGGCGCTGGGGTTCGGCGCGGTTGTAGCCACCCTTTCGGTGGCTGTGCAGAACGGTGTGGCGTTCCGGCACGTGGGGAGTGCCACGGCCGCGCTGCAGTTCAGCCGCTCGCTGGGCGGCATGGTGGGTCTGGCCGCAACCGGCGTGGTGATGTTGCAGAGCTTTCGCACGGGCGTGGAAACGCTGGTTCCCGATAACGTCAGAAGCATTCTCCCAGAAGGGCTGTTCAGTTCGGTGAAGGAGGACCCGCGGGCGCTGGTGGATCCGGCCGCGGCGCAGGTGTTGAAGGAGGTGGTTGCCGGGCCCGGCAGCGGCAATCTGCCGGCGGCGGACAGCCTTCTGCATTCGCTCAATCTTGCTCTGACGGGAGCGCTGAGCAATGTGTTCACGGTGCTGTGGGTGGCGGTGGCGCTGTCTTTACCGGTGGCGTTGCTGCTGCGGGTGCGGGCCGGCAGCAATGGCAGTTCACCTAGAGGGCCCTAATCCGGTTATTGCCAATTGGATTTCATCCTCCTCCCCCCTAATCGCAGCTTCAAAATCAGGTTGCCGCGATGCCGGCAGAAGCGAGGATAGAATGATGGCGGCTGCCCCGCAACCCGGTCCACGCTACTACGACCTGGACGCTCTGCGCGCCGCGGCCATGTTTCTGCTCGTCTTGCTTCATAGCACCTATTTCGTGTTACCGGACCCGGCGCACCGGTGGCCGGTGCTCGACCCGTCGGTGGGCGATGACCCGACCTACCGCATCTTGCTGAACGTGAGTTCCGGCTTCCTGAGGCCGACATTCTTCCTGATCAGCGGGCTGTTCAGCGCGCTGTTATGGCAGAAACGAGGACTCCGCGGCCTAGGGATGCACCGTCTCAAGCGGTTGGGGGTCCCTTTTTTCTTTGGATGCGTCATCATAATACCGCTCACCGGCCTGGCTATGGCCTTGACGTCCGGACGTCAGGAACCGTTCGACTTCCCGTTTTGGATCCTCCCCTTTTTCTCTATTTGGGCCTTGATGCACCTGTGGTTTCTCTGGTATCTCATGCTATTCATAGGCCTCTTCATTCTTCTGGCACGGCTGGGGCTGCAGTTCCGCAATCCGGCAGTCTGGTGGGCGGTCATACCGCTTTCGGCGGCGCTGTCGCTGGTGATGAGCGAACCCGTTTTCGGGCCGGACACTGTCAGAACGCTGCTTCCGGTACCTGCACCGTTTTTCCATTACGCCTGCTTCTTCTTTTTCGGAGCATTTCTCTATCAAGGAGGCGTATCAGTGCGCCGCTGGTGGATGATCGCCCTGCTGCCCGCGGCCGCGGCATTCTACATGGGCGACCGCCTTCTCCGGCAGTACGGCTCCCCAGGGACTATCGGGGGCGAACTGTCCGAGCCCGCTTTCATGTTCAGCAACTCGCTGACCCTGGCCGGCGCGCTGTTCGAAACGGCTAATGCCTGGCTGATGTGTTTCGGTGCTATGGGATTGTTCAACTGGATCTTTTCGCGCCCTAATTTCACCGTGCGGTACCTCTCCGACGCCACGTACTGGATGTATCTGGTGCATTTGCCCTTGGTTATTCTGGCCCAGTGGCTGGTTGTATCGTGGCCCATAAGCTATCACCTGAAGTTTATGCTGGTGTGTGCCAGCGTTACGGCAACGGTGCTGATAACCTATCAGCTGTTTGTCCGTTACACCTTTATAGGCAGCACGTTGAACGGGCCGCGGACGCGGCGCGCGTAGGAGCGCCGTTCTCCTGGCAGTACCCTTTCTCGCTTCAGTCCTCTCCTCATGTGATCGCGATCCCGCTCCAGGGGACGAGCAGAGCACCCAAGGGATGCCTCTGCCTGATTGGCTTGTCAACGGTCCCCAGCAGTTTCTTGCCAATATCCTCTAACTGCGGTGGTTGAAGACGAGGCGGTAGTCTTCGGGCAGGTCGATGTCGAAGAGGAGGGAATCGGACTTGACGACGTGGACGGGGA
>VYDA01000166.1:0-787 GCA_009843665.1 Caldilineaceae bacterium SB0675_bin_29
GAGTGCGTCTTCGCTGCCGACGAGGAATTCGGCGAGGACCTTGGTGAGCTCGGACTTTCCGATGCCGGTGGGTCCGAGGAAGATGAAGCTGCCGATGGGGCGTTTGGGGTCCTTGAGCCCGGCGCGGGCGCGGCGGACGGCCTTGCTGATGGCCTTGATGGGTTCATCCTGGCCGACGATGCGTTTGTGGAGCTCGTCTTCCATGCCGAGGAGGCGTTCGCGTTCTTCGCCGCCCATGCGGTAGACGGGAACGCCGGTCCACATGGAGACGACTTCGGCGATGTCGTCGGCGGAGACGACGGGCTGGTTGGCGACCTGGCGCCAGCCTTCGCGCAGCTTGTCGAGTTTGGACTGGAGTTCGACCTCCTGATAGCGGAGGTCGATGGCGTCGTCGAAGCGCTGGGTTTCGAGGGCCTCTTCTTTTTCCTTCTGGAGGCGTTTGAGGTCGATAAAGGTCTCGCGCAGGCTGACGGCGTGGGGGGCTTTGTACATGCGGACGCGGCTGCCGGCCTCGTCGATGAGGTCGATGGCCTTGTCGGGCATGAAGCGGTCGGGCACGTAGCGTGCGGCGAGGTGGGCGGCGGAGTCGAGGGCCTCTTCGGAGATGATGAGTTTGTGGTGCTCCTCGTAGCGGCTCTTGATACCTTTGAGGATCTCGATGGTCTCTTCGATGGTGGGCTCTTCGACGAGAATGGGCTGGAAGCGGCGTTCGAGGGCGGCGTCGCTTTCGATGTGCTTGCGGTATTCGTCGAGAGTGGTGGCGCCGATGACCTGGAGCTCGCCGCGG
>VYDA01000166.1:797-4346 GCA_009843665.1 Caldilineaceae bacterium SB0675_bin_29
CTTGAGGATGTTAGCGGCGTCTACGCTGCTGCCGGCGGCGCCGGCGCCGACGAGCATGTGGACTTCGTCGATGAAAAGGATGGCGCCGCTGTTGATGATTTCTTCGATAACTTTTTTGAGTCGTTCCTCGAACTGGCCGCGGTACATGGTGCCGGCGACGAGGCTGCCGACGTCGAGCATGAGAATGCGCTTGTTGAGGAGGGGCTCGGGCACGTCGCCGTCGACGACGCGCTGGGCCAGACCTTCGACGATGGCGGTCTTGCCGACGCCGGGTTCGCCGATGAGTGCGGGGTTGTTTTTGTTGCGGCGGCTGAGGATCTGGATGACGCGTTCGATTTCCATCTGGCGGCCGATGACGGGGTCGAGGCGCCCCTCTTCAGCGGAGGCGGTGAGGTCGAGGCCGAGCTGGTCCACCAGAGGTGTTTTGGACTCTTTTTTCTGCTTTTCTTTGGATTGTGCGCTGCTCTGCAGGAGATCGCGGGCGGTCTGCGTGCGGACGCGATCGAGGTTGATGCCGAGATTGCGGAGGACGTTGACGGCGACGCCGTCACCATCGCGCACGAGGCCGAGGAGGAGGTGTTCGGTGCCGATGTAGTGGTTGCCCATCATGCGGGCCTCTTCGACGGCCAGTTCGATAACTCGTTTTGTGCGCGGGGCGAGCGTGGGTTTGCCGAGGGGGGCGCGTTCGCCGCGTCCAACGGTGCGCTCGACGGCGCGCACGACCTGTCCGGGCTCGACGCCGAGTTCTTTAAGCACTTTCACGGCGACGCTGTTCTCCTCCTGGACGAGGCCGAGGAGCAGGTGTTCGGTGCCGATATGGTTGTGATTGAGGCGCAGGGCCTGTTCCTGTGCAAGTGTTAGGACTCGGCGCGCACGTTTCGTGAAGCGTTCGAGTTTATCAGACATGGGTAAATTCCCTCGATCGTCGTTTTCCTACTTAAGAGCAATCAGACAGAGTACACTATACCATAGAGATCAATTGGTCGCCGTAATCGGAATTCCGTTTGCGTCCTACGCAATGAATTGCGTTCGGTCCAGCTGATGCGGTGTTTGCAGGCCGCTGGCGGCGGACAGTTCGGAAGCGAATCCGAGCGCACGGTCGTGATGTGGAGGGACCTGGCGCCTCTGTCGGAAGGTAAGGTGCAGTTGGGCGTTCCGGGGCTGGCGAGCCGATTGACAGGGCCGTCATGCCTGGGGGGACCGGACCGTCGGTCGCGGCGCGCCATACGTGCATCTGACGACTGATTATATTTTAACGACGGGCGGCATATTTTGTCAATTCATAAAAAAACGTGCCGGACGCGGTGTCCGACACGTAGATTGCGGGGCGGTCGATGCGCGGGAGGCGCGGGCGACGCTGATTCGGTCTTGGCGCGGCCGGGTGGCGGCGCGGGAACGGGAGCGGTTGGAGGCCGGGACCTAGGCTATGACTTTTTCGGCCTCCGGTTCTTCAGACAGTTCGGTCCGTTCACCGGCGGCCCGGTCGTCGGCTTCAGGCTGGGTCTGAACGTTCATGCCTGTCTGCTGCTCGGGGGCGGCATCGGCGGATGCAGCGTTTTGTGCGCCGGCCTGATTTTCTTCGAGGGGAACGGGTTCCCAGTCAAATTCGACGGATTCTTCTTCGGGAGCGACCTGTTTGAGGCTGAGGCCCATGCGGCGTTTTTCGGTATCGATGCGGATGATGCGCAGGTCGATTTCCTGGCCTTCGGCGACGACTTCGCTGGGATGGGCGATGCGGCGTTCGGTCAGTTCGCTGATGTGGATCAGGCCTTCGATGGTATCGCCTTCGAGGCGAGCGAAGGCGCCGAAGTGGACCAGTTTTGTGACAGCGCCGCGGACGATCTGGCCGACTTCGTAGCGGTCGGGCACGGTTTCCCACGGTTCGGGCAGCAAACGGCGCAGGCTGAGCCCGATTCGTTTGCGCTCGCGGTCGACGTTGAGGACCATTACTTTGATTTTTTCACCGATGGAGACGACTTCCTTGGGATGGCTGATGCGGCCCCAGCTCAGTTCGCTCAGGTGGATGAGGCCGTCGGCACCGCCGAGGTTGACGAATGCGCCGAAGTCGGCGAGGCTGCTGACGACGCCTTCACAGACGGTATTTTCTTCCAGAGTTTCGAGGAGTTTTTCTTTTTGTTCGCGGCGCCACTCGCGAATGGCGACCCGTTCGGAGAGGATGAGGCGATTGCGGCGGCGGTCGAGGTCGATGACCTTCATGCGCAGTTCGGCGTCCATGAGCTTCATCCAGCGATTGTCGGGTTCGCCTTCGGTAAGCTGCTGCGACTGGCTTTCGCTGCTGAGCTGGCTGGCGGGGACGAAGCCGCGTACCTGCCCGATTTTGACGATGACGCCACCGCGATTGAAGCCGCTGACGGAGCCGGTGAACATGTCCTGCGATTCCAGCAGCTCTTCGGCGCGTTTCCAGTCGCTTTCGGCACGGGCGCGGGAGATGCTGAGGAGGAGATTGCCGTCACGGTCTTCGCGCATAACGTAGACGGGGACCTCGTCGCCGATGGTCATGTCCTTGAAGTCGCCTTCAAGGCGGTCGACCTCACGGCCGGTGACGATACCTTCGGACTTGTAGCCGATGTCAATGAGCAGTTCGCCGGCGCGTTTATCGACAACGACGCCATGGCGGATGTCACCTGTTTGCGGCTGGTTTACGTAGGAATCGTCGAATTCCTCCAGGAGCAGGGCCATAGGATGGTCGTCCGCAGGCGGAGCTGCATCCTTCTCCTCATTCAAGAATTCTGCTTCCAGATCCATTGCTGTTTGCTGGTTTGACATGACTGTCATACTTCCTCCAATAGAAGTAAATATTAACGGCAGTTTAGAGCTGTCGTCGGCGAAACACGTACGGGCGAAATTTACAAACAATTTACATATAAGACTCCAGGGCAAAATGATTTTGATTAAGCGCAATCCTGCCAGCGTTGGGCGCGCTTTTCGACGATCTAATCAGTGCAAGCCAGGGGGAATGCACTACTCTGAACAGTATTCAGGGGGCGAAGACGGCTCTGTCTTCTTTGTGGAAAGGTACTACTTTACGCCGGCGGAATTGCCAGAGGCGCGTAATGCGATTGCCTCGATTTCGATCAGAGCGCCAAGTGGCAGGGCGGCTACCTGCACTGTACTGCGAGCAGGAGGGTCCTCCTGAAACGCTTGCGCGTATAACTCGTTCACAGTGGAGAATTCGGCGATGTCGGTCAGGAAGATCGTCGTTTTGACGATATGGCCCATGCCGGAGCCGGCCGCGTCGAGGACGGCGGCGAGGTTTTCCAGCACTTGGTGGGTCTGTTCGACAATGCCTGGTCGTAGTTGACCGGTCAGGGGATGGATCCCGATCTGACCCGAAGTGAAGATCAGATGCTCTGTTGCGATGGCCTGGGAGTAGGGGCCGATGGCAGCAGGCGCTTTCTCGGTGCGAATCGTCTGTTGAGTCATTCAGGGCTTCAGCGAGTTGCTCGCTGAATCAGGTCCTTTTAGGGTTGCGGTCAACTGGAATAACCTGAAAAGGTCCAATTGACAGCAAATTGTCGGCTATTGTAT
>VYDA01000058.1 GCA_009843665.1 Caldilineaceae bacterium SB0675_bin_29
TGCGGGGGCGGAGCCCCCGCACAAGGGAGGGCCGAATAGGCCCGACCGCCCAAAAAAGCGAGGAGTGAGGAGAGATTGACACCGTTTGGTCTGCCTGAGAAAGGAGCGGGGACTGAACGCAGCCTGGTTGCTTTCGCAGGTTTACGTATGTTCGCCCCGAATATTGGGATGCACCCTTCTACCCTGGTGAATCCCAAATTCGTGGCAAGTCTCTGACTGCCTCAAAAGTTCTGCACCGCGTGCGGGCGAGACGCCCTCGATCCCGGCAGGACGTCCAATAGTCTGGGATGCACGCTACTATCCCTACATGCGATAGAGAACGGCGGATAGCAGAGAACAGGCCAAAGTCGCCCTCAAGCGAAGCAGCAGGGGCCGGGGTCGTCCCACTCCGGGGAGACGACACGCGAGTCGTGGGCGGGGTCCACCGGTTATCATCGTCCCGGCACAGAATGTCGACCTCGATCGGCGATGATCACGGAATGGGGGCTGGCTATGCCGGTAGCGTTGCGCTTTGCGTCCGGGGAACAGACGTACAGTGGGTAACTGCCAGAGAAAACAACAGGTTGCTCTGGCTCCGACGCTCTGCTAAGATAAATGTTGTTAACTAGTCACATGCCCGTAGCGAACTGCAACAGCCGTACAGATGAGCAAGCGGGCAAATCGGGTCGCGTATGCAGCCACTCATCGCATCGGGCCGGGGAGCGTTTCCCGACCTGCCAAAGTTATTTTGAGAAAGATAGAGGGAGGTGATCAGAAGATAGAAGATCGTTTGTGCATCGCGTGCGCTTTGCCTTGCGATCAGCATATTTGCGGCGCAGTTGTTTGGATAGGCCAAAAAATGGGAGGAAATACCCATGAAACGCACTGCCGTGTTCTACTCGTCGCTATTGCTCGTTGTTGTTCTCCTCATAAGCGCTTGCGCCCCTGCAGCCGTGGAGGCGCCTGCTGAACCCGCTGCCGAAGACGAAGAAGCATCAGCCCCGATGGAAGAGAAGGAAGGCGGAGGCACACTGCAGGTGTGCTTCATTCAGGCCACGAGCTACGCTCATCTGGCGGGGTTTGTGGGCCGGGCAGGCAGCCAGCATTTCTACCAAGGCCGCACCATTTTCAGCGGACTGGTGCAGTTGGACCACGACGTAAAGGAGTATATCCCGGAGCTTGCCGAGAGCTGGGAGTTTGACGGCAACAAGGTCATTTTCCATCTGCGAAACGACGTAACCTGGCATGACGGCACTCCCTTCACTTCCAAGGACGTGATCTTCAACTACGGCCGGCTGATCCCGCACCCGCTGATGGTCAACACGGCCTATAACGGCCTCAAGGACTACATCGTCGGCTACACAGAGTTTCGCGAAGGGAATGCGGATTCGGTCAGCGGCATTACCGCGCCCGATGACTACACCGTCGTATTCGAAATGACGGGCGAATACGGCATGGTCGGGATTCATAAGATCGCCGCCGCTATCAGGCTTGTGCCCGAGCATATCCTGAGCGAGGTGCCTGAGGATCAGTGGGGGCCTGATGAGAGTGGCGTTCTTGGTCTCGAGAAGACAGACTTTGCGACAACAAAGGCGATTGGGACCGGGCCGTTCATGGTTGAGGAGTACGTCCCCGACCAGTACATCATCTACAGCCCGAACCCTGATTACTTCCGCGGCGCGCCGAAGCTGGACCAGCTGATCTACCGCTCATTCAACGGCGATCCGACGGCGATGATGGTGGCCACCGAGGCCGGTGAATGCGATTGGGTCATTGGCGAAGGCGGCGGCCGGCCGGTCGAGTTGCAACGTCTGGCAGCCATAGAGGAACTGGACCTGGAGATTTTCAACCCGCCGGCGAACGTCTCGGTGGCCTACTGGTGGAATCTGGGACGGGAGCACATTCAGAACCCTCTCATTCGACAGGGAATCCAGCATGCCATCAACGGCGAGCAGTTCAATCAGGTGATGGCCAGCGGGGTGAGCCGCGGGGCGCGCGTCTACCTGGATGGCAAGTGGGGGATCAATCCCGAGGGGGCCAAGTACATCACCTACGATCCCGAACTCGCCAAAGAGAAGCTGACCGAAGGTGGATGGGACTTCGACAACGACAAGCTCATCCTCGTGCTCGGGTCACTACACCCGGCCTGGGAGCCGCTCCACCTCACCTTCCAACAGAACCTGGCGGAGGTCGGGGTAACGGTCGAGTTCAAGGTGGTTGGCGCCGACTACGGCAACGTGGTCAACAAGGAGCCTTTCGAATGGGACCTGCTGCAGGCCGGTGATTGGGCTCCCTGGTTCGGTCTGTTGGGATACGACACGACACACCTCAGTACGAAACCGTGGTATGACCGGGCCGCGCACTACGCAGAAGAGGTGGCCCTGTTGAAGAGCCTGGAATTGGAGACGGACGATTCTGTACTCAAAGAAGCCGTCTGGCAGATCCAGGAAAGTATTGGTGCCGATCCTTTTGGCGTAATACTTTACGCCCACATCAACCCCAGCCTGCGCAGCACACGGACGCGCGGCTGCGACACCATCCCCAGCTACTACTACCATCGCAACAACTGGAATCTTGAGCAGTGCTGGATAGCGTCGGAGTAGCGGGCAGACGCTTGCAGCGCCCTTACCTGAACATCTGAGACTCTCCGGTCGCCGGCGTTCGGCGACCGGAGAGAGAACCCCATCTAATCTGTCGACAGGCCAGCCAGGAGAAACCAGATGCTACTGATCACGGTGGATAGCGGGAACCTCCTCGCTTGCGCCGATATTGGGCAGGTGACCCGCTTAGGGGAATTGACCGTCACATCGCAGGCCGACATCTATACGATGGATGTCGCCGACAACGATATCTGCTTCTACCCGTCCAGCGCCGGCACGACCGCTTCAGGGACGCCGATGAACGCAATTCTGGCCGAGGGCCATGACCCCTATGGCATCTTTATCGAGATCCTTAAAGAAGCAGGCATCGCGGTTGTGCCGAATTTCCGGGTGAATGACCATCACGGTTCGCCGGACCAGTGGACGGAATGGGAACGGGAACACAAGGAATGGTCGTTGGGACAGGATACGGGAACCTGGAGGTCCTACAAGAAGGTGGGCGACCGCGGCTGGCGGGAGGTCGGTGACCTGCGACAGATGGACTATGCCGTTGAGGAGGTGCGGGAGCGCCGCCTGGGCATTTTGCGGGAGATTGCCGACCGATACCCCCTGGATGGACTCATGCTTGACTTCGGGCGGTCGGCACCGTTCTTCAGGGAGCCAAAGCAGGAGAAGTCGGACTACATGACCCAGTTCGTGCGCGCGGTTCGGACCATGTTGGACGAAGTGGGAGAGAGGCGCGGACAGCATCTCATGCTCGCGGCCGCGGTGCCTTGGGACATTGACTACTGCACAGAGGAAGGGCTCGACATAAAGACATGGATTGATGAAGGGCTGCTGTCCTACCTGTGTCCGGGTGAATGGTTTTTCGTGGACTACAACCTCCCTTACTCCGAATGGGTGGCCCTGGCCGAAGGAAGCAGTTGCAAAGTGTACCCCATGTTCATGTCCTGCGTCTCCTCGTCCGATGCGGTCACGCCGGGGAAACGTGTCTGGCTCGGCGATGGTTTTGAGGAGTTCGACCCACCCAAGATCCGCGCCCTTGCGGAGAGCGCGTACAGCCAGGGCGTCGACGGAATCATGTTTTACAATCTGCATGCCAACTCTTTCGCCAGCAGGCTGTATGCGGATCTTCGAGAACTCATCGATCCGGCCAGGATCCCTTCGACAAACAGGCACTACTTTTACGCCCGCCGGCCCCAATATCTGCCCACAGAGTACTTCTCATTCGGCCTCCCTGATGGGTACGCGCCAGGCGAGATGGAGGCGTTTACCCCCTTTGAATTGAATGAAGGCGGAGATGAATTTTCCTACACAGTTCTTTTTGGCAGCGATTTGGGCAGCACAACTGCGGATTTCCGGTTCAAGCTGAGAGACCTTGGAGACTGTGACGAAATCGAAGTGAGTATGAACGGCGGTAGGCTCAGCGCCGACAGCGTTGAATTCAGCAATTGCCAGCCGCCCAACCTGCCGGGATTTAGGTATGCAATATGGCGATCCGCATTGGGGTCTACTCACTTAAGAGTGGGAGAGAATGTTCTAACCGTTCGGCTGGCGGAACGCGATCCCGGGCGGACTCTGCCGGTTCAGGTGGGTGAATTCGAGATTACCGTCGGCCCCGATGATGGGTAGTCGCCGGACCCAAAACACGTCCGAAGAACAAAACAAGTGACTGCGCCCTGCGTTTGAAGGGGCCTTTCATGGTTTATTCAACTGGCAAACGGTTTTCAGCCGGAGTTCAAGAGGCATGTCCCAGTA
>VYDA01000391.1 GCA_009843665.1 Caldilineaceae bacterium SB0675_bin_29
AAGTAGGCTCATCCACGATCAGAAACTCGGCGTTTCTGTAGAGCGCCTTGAGGATATCGACGCGCTGCTGGACACCGACCGGCAGGTCCTCGATGATGGCATTGGGGTCGACGGGCATGTTGTAGCGTTCGGCGAGCTCCTGAATCTGGGCAGAGACGCTTTCGCGGTCCAGCAGGCCGCGGTCTACGCTTTCGCTGCCGAGCATGATGTTGTCGACTACGCTCATCACGGGGACCAACTGGAAATGCTGGTGGACCATGCCGATGCCCAAGTCGATTGCGTCGCGGGGGGAGTGCAATTCGACCGTGCGGCCGTCGACCAGAATCTGACCCTCGGAGGGCTGGTAGAGCCCGTAGATGATATTCATGAGGGTCGATTTGCCGGCGCCGTTTTCGCCCAGGAGGGCGAGGATTTCGCCCTCGTGCAGAGCAAGGTCTATGTCTTTGTTGGCGACGACACCGGGAAAGAGCTTGGTGATTGCATTGACTTCGAGTTTTGGGGGGCCGCCACTTGCCTGTTGGGCCCGGGCAGGCTGGGTCGTGGTCATTAGCTGCCCTCCGTCTCGTAGACTTTGCCTTCGGCGGCAGGAGGCCGCACACGACCGACGAGGCCGGAAACGGCGACGATGGTAACGACGTAGGGGAGCATGGAGATGAACTGGCGGGGGACCTGGGTGACGCCGGCGAGGAGCAGCTCGTTCTGGAGGGCCTGGGTGTAGCCGAACAGGGTTGCTGCGCCGAGGGCGCCGATTGGGTTCCAGTTGCCGAAGATCATCGCGGCCAGCGAAATGAAGCCGCGTCCTGCGGTCATCCCCTCCTGGAACTGGCCGACTGCTTCCAGAACGAGGAATGCGCCGGCCAGGCCGGCAAGCATGCCACCCAGCGAGGTGTTTACGTAGCGGTAGCGGTTGACGTTGATGCCGACGGTGTCGGCGGCGCGGGGGTGTTCGCCGACGGCGCGCGTGCGCAGGCCCCAGCGTGTATAGAACAGGCCAACGTGCACGACGACGACCATGATGAGGGCGAGGTAGGTTATGGGAGGATTGTCGAAGAGAACTGGTCCGATCACAGGAATCTGGGCCAGCCCGGGTATTGGGATCGAAGAGAACTTGCCTTCAGCGATGGCGTCGCGGTTGTAGAGGTAGGAGGAGGTTCCCAGCGCCAAGATAATGATGACTGTGCCTGAGATGATCTGGTCCATGCGAAATCGGATTGAGAAGAGGGCGTGGACGGCTCCCATGAGGCCGCCGACGGCCATGGCCACGACGACGCTGAAGATGAGACTGGCGGCGAGAGGCCAGTGATTTGTACTGGTCTTGGCGACGAAGCCGGCGAAGGCGCCGGCCAGCATCATGCCCTCGATACCGATGTTGATGATTCCGGACCTTTCGCACAGGATTCCGCTGAGGGCTCCCAGGACGAGAGGCACTGTTGCGCGCAGTGTGAAGTTGAGGGCGCTGATTCCGAAGAGGACGCGTAGCCAGGTCTGCTCTTTGAGGGGAGTGAGATTCACCAGGATAGCCATGACGACGAGTGCCAGGGCCACGATCATGGTGTTGCCGTAGCGTCTGCGCAGGTGCGTGAATGCTGAAACAGGTGCGTTCCTGCTCACGTGCCACCCCAGCTTGTGCTGACCGCGGAGCCGGTGTCCTGACCGGTCTGGCGGCGCAGCCGGAAGATCATGCGGATGATGAGAGGGGCAGCGACGAAGGCGAGTACGAGCGCCTGAATGATCTGGATGATGTCGGCGGGGACACCGGACTGGAACTGCATCGTGGCTGCGCCGCCATCGAGGGCACCGAACATGAAAGCGGCGAGGAGCACGCCGATCGGGTGTGTCTGCCCCAGGAGCGCGACGGTAATGCCGTCGAAGCCGACGGCACCGCCGAATTCGGGTGCGAACTTGTGATTCAGGCCCAAGGTTTCGATGCCGCCTGCGAGTCCTGCCAGTCCGCCGGCCAGGGCCATGGTCAGGATGATGGTGAAGTTGACACGAATGCCGGCGTAGCGGGCGGCACGCATGTTATGGCCGACGGTGCGCATTTCGAAGCCGAGTGGGGTTTTGAAGATGAGCCACCAGACGAGAATAGCGGCGGCCAAGGCGAGGAAAACGCCGTAATGGACACGGTATGGTGGCCCGAAAAGCCAGGGGATCTGGGCCGAGTACAGTACGTCGGGCGTCTCGGAGATGGCGCCGGCTGTGCGGTCCCAGAGTGGGCCGGGGGTCTGGCCCTGTGTGCCGCCGGCGTAGACGGTCCAGCCGCCGAAGAGGGAGGCGACGTAGTTGAGCATGATGGTGACGATAACTTCGTGGGCCCCGGTATAGACTTTGAGGATGCCGGGGATGGCGCCCCAGAGCATTCCGCCGGCGATGCCGGCGATGAGCGCCAGGGGCAGGTGGATGAAGATGGGCAGGCCTTCGAAGTTGATGCCGACGGCGACGGCGAAGACGGAGCCCATGACGAACTGGCCGGAGGCGCCGATGTTGAAGAGGCTGACCTTAAAGGCGAGAGCAACGGAAAGTCCTGTCAGGACGAAGGGGATGGTTTTGCGTATGGTCCTGGCCCATCCTTTTCCGTCACCGAAGGCGCCCTGGAACAGCCCACTGTATGCGGCCATGGGGTCGTCGCCGGACAGGATCATGACGACGGCGCCGGCAACCAGCGCGGTAAGGAGGGCAAGCGAGGGTATAAGGAGCGAGCGTAAGATTCTTGTTAAACCGGCGGTCGAAGAGGCGGTCGCCACGACGGCCCTCCGTCTGAAGGCGTACTGTCCGGCTGGGGGATTCCAGATCCATGTAGAACCGGGTACGACGGCGGGAATGCAAGTCCGGGAAAGTGGGGGCCGCCGTCTTCGCCTCTACATGAGAAGCGGGAGGCCCTGCAGCATATGCCTCCCGCTTCAACTGGGTGCTTGTCGATTCCGCCGCAGATGCGTTCGACGGAGACTCAAATCAGCAGTTCACGTACCAGTGTTATCAGTTTCCGTAGCCGGTGTCGATCGAGCCATCGATCAGGCCGGCCTTTGTAGCTTCGAGCAGGTCCTTCAGCTCCTGCGGGATCATGTCGTCAAAGTCGTGGAAGGGAGCCAGGTCGGCATCACCGAAGTAGTTCCCGCCAGGAAATTCACCTTCGCTGGCCATGGTGACCAGTTCGACCACGCCAGGGGTAATCAGCTTCATGGCGCTGGAGACGAGGCAAGGCTGAGCAGCAGGCACGGTATTCCACTGGTCGGTGTCGACGCCGATGCAGAATACGGTCTCGCCGGCACCATCAGCGGTTGCGATCTCCTGCAATGCGCCGTTTCCGGTGATGCCGCCGGCGCCGAAGATCACGTCAGCGCCCTGGTCCAAAGCCTGTTTGGCGGTGGCGGCGCCCCATTCGGGATCGACAAAGGCCTGGGAGATTTCGCCGGGATGGTAGGTGGAGATGACGTTGATGTCGGGGTTCACCGACTGGGCGCCGGCGACGTAGCCTTCGTTGAAGGCGACGACGGGGGGAACGAGGTCGGTGCCGAGGACTGCGGCGATGGTTCCGGTTTGCGACAGGCTGCCGGCGAGGACGCCGGCGAGGTAACCGGAGTGGTCCTCATTGAAGATGAGGCCGGCCAGGTTGGGCATGGCCTCACCTTGAAACTGGTCAACACCGATGAAGAAGACGTCAGGGTTTTCTTTGGCTGCGGTGGTCGTGGCGTCGCCCAGTGCGAAGCCGACGCTGACGATGACGTTGTAGTCGGCGTCGATGAATTGCTGCATATTGTCGGCGTAGTCCTTGGCATCCTGCGTTTCGATGTACTTGATATCGTCTTCGGCCAAGCCGAGGACTTCGGCAGCTTCAAGAACGCCCTCCCAGGCGGACTGGTTGAAGCTGCGGTCGTTCACGCGGCCGACGTCGGTGACCAGGCCAACCTTGAAATCAGCGGCCATACCGTCGGCTGAATCGCCAGAGCCCGAATCGGCTGCGGGCATGGCGGCCGGCGCTGGGCAGGCAGCGAGCAGCAGCGCAAGCGCTGTCAAGATAACGAGGAGTTTCATCAAGCGGGATCCGTTCATTCGGTTTCTCCTTTTATGACGAGGGATATATTTCTCCACAATTCCGGGGTCGACAGGATGGGACGTGCCAAGGATTGCTGGTCGATGCGGCTGTCGTATAGATTGGCGTGCGTTTGACTTCGGAATGGGCTTTCAGGGCAGGCTGGCCCTGACGGGACGCCCTCAGTTTATTCTTCACATTATATGCTGATCGCAGTGCGTTAGCAAGGAATAGCAAGAGGGAGGGTTCAGGAGGGCAGGCACAAGGCCTGCCCCTACCGGAGGTTGAGGGGAAGATGGAGATGACG
>VYDA01000099.1:0-22324 GCA_009843665.1 Caldilineaceae bacterium SB0675_bin_29
GTTCTGGGTCGTTAGCGGGGAGACGGCCCTGGTTGCGCAGGACGTTGCTGTGTATGTACTCGGAGGCGCAGGATAGAAGGATAGAGTCTGCGGTAGAACTGTGGTCAGACAGGGTGGATAGCCGCTGGCTGTGGCCACTTGTACGTCTGCAATGCGTTCGTGTGTGTGCATGTCGTCTCCCTGTGGACGTGTGGGCCCCGTGAATCTCCTGTGAAGGATCGGTTTGCCCCGCTGAAGAGATTGGTTCGATCTTGGCGGTTTACTCTATATCGGTTCTTGTGTCGGCGGGAAGTCAAAAATTTTTGAAGGACATTTTTTTTCAGACCGCGGAGTTCTCGGCGATGCGCGACCGGCCGCGTCCTGCGCCCCAAGGTGCCCTCGCTGACGGGCGCCTTTTCGATAGTACGCAGATCCATGCAGCTCTGTCCTTGCCCGTGCCTGCAAACGCCGCGGCCTCCAGGGTCCCGTTCCCCTGTTTGTCGGGCAACCCCCTCCGTCTGGCACCGCCGGGTCGCCCCGAACTCCTAGCTGATCAACGTCAACGCCGCCACGCTTGAGCGGTACATCGCCCTACCCGGCATTGATACCCAGATTAGGCGCCCGGCTTTAGGACTTCTGAGCGAATTTGTCTCGATTTGAGATATTTTCGCGACATTTTGCCTATATTATTGACTGTGCAAGAGAGAGATTGCCCGCGATGAACAGCTTTATCGAGAAAGAGCGAATTGTATATGCTTTTGGATGATGCAGGGCAAGAGACTTGAGCAAACTGGACCGACCGGACCGAGAGCAACTAGAGCAACTAGACCAGGAGAGCCTGATCGGTGTAATCCTTATTTTGCAGCAGAAATTTGGGGCGCAACAGGAGTTGGGCCAGCAATTATGATTTGAGCAACCGTGGGAGGCTGGATCTGAAGAGGACAGCCTCCCACTTCAGTCATTCCAGGAGGGTAAGACCATGTTCAGGAAATTGCTCGTTGTCACACTGGCGCTTCTCACCGCCGCCTGTGTGCCTATCCCGCCTGAGTCGCCGGAGGCGTCCTCACAGATGCCCGAACGATCCGACAGCTGTGCCCCTGACCACATGACCTTGCAGGTCGGACAGGGCAGCGGCGATCTCGCGTCAGATGAGTTGTCAGGGCACATAGATATTCTCAGAGTAGAATCCAGCCTGGAGGGCGAAACGCTGACGGCTGTTTTCCACCTGAGAGACATTCCACATGCATTGACAGTGAATCGCGAAGGTGTTCATCACATGCACCCAGACTATGGCTGGAATGTTGACATCGACATACATGGCGTAGTCAGAAACATATCCATTGACTACTCGCTTTTCGATTACACGCTTCGGATCGAAAACCGCGCAGAAAAATCTCCCTCGGATCCCCTGCCCACAACCGGCCCCTTCGAAGACGTAATGAATCTGATGCTGCTGGAATTCGTGCATGATTTGGAAAACGACTATTTTACACACAAGCATCTGAACGGGAATTCCCGTCTTCTCGTCTCCTACGAAGACAACACACTCACGCTCTCCGGCCAGATTCCCGGCATTACTCGTGAATCTACCCTCTTGTTTTGGGCTTATGATACCTTGGGTGGACAAGACGGCATCGCATGTCAATCCGGTTGATACCGCTCTTTTGCAGTTGCCTCCAACCATCAAAACAGAGGCCAAACTCACATGGCTCTTGGAACTCTGCCCACAAACTGCTCGTTTGACGCAAAACGGCGCCTTGTTTGTCCTTCCCGTCACCCAAGTGGAATGGGGCGAAGGCATATCTGAACATCCGGAATAACGGGCAATGTCGCGGCTGGCTTGGATCCATTGGCCGCTGCACTCCCTTGATACCGAGCGGAAAAGAGCGCTGCTGAAACCACACAGCACGGCCGCTGGATCGACCAGGGCTGGCAGGCGTCTGTCCGGCGCTCATTCAATGCTGCGCGCGCTTCCCCGGTTTGGGAGGCCCCTGGTGTCTGGAGTAGGGCCTCTTTATCCTCCAGGAGAAGGAACAATGAAGATCAAGAACCTTATTGGCTTTCTGCTTGTTGTTATCTTGCTGGCCACAGGGGCGACTCCTGTTATTGCGCATGAGGTCAGCCAGTGCGGGGCGGTGGAGCCGATCAGGCCGGGGGATTCGGTAGCCGATGCCGTCTCGGACGTGCCGGCCGCGCATATCGACATCACCGAAGTTGAGACTTCCCTGTCCGGGGAGAGATTGACGGTTGTGTTTCATCTCAAGGACCTGCCGGAGACCCTGACGTTCAATCGCATAGAGTATGGGAAGGGTACAAAGGAGTATGAATGGGAGGTTGCAATAGACGTGGACAACGACCGGAGCACCGGTCCTGGCGGGTTCGATATGCTGTTGACCGCCTACCATATTGCCTTCCTGTCACCCGAGGGCGCTGACGCTGAAGAGAGAACTCCAATCGCGGACTTGCTGGACGCTGACATAAGCGCTCCACTTGAAGATATGTTAGACGTCAGCGTATGGGAAATTCATCCCGATGGCACCACCAGCGCTGAAGCATACGGCATTGAAGTACACTCCGATGGCTCCACCACAACTCACGGTGCTGTCAAACCAGAGATTTCTACCGAGAAAGACACGATAACGTTCTCCGGCGTAATACCCGGCATAACATCCGAATCGCGACTGGCATTTGAGGCCTATGATGTTCAATTCGCCGGAAATGCCGATCAGATAGCGTGCCACGATGCTTACAGTAAGAGTGTGAGAGCCTGGGGGTGCGATTCCGGCAACGCCTTGATAAGCCCAGGGCAGACCGCAACGGATGAGATCGAGAGCGTCGTTCCTTCGTATATCGATGTAACCAAGGTAAACACCTCTTTGTCCGGAGAAACTCTGACCGTCGTCTTCCATCTCAGGGAGGTGCCGGAGACGCTGACCTTCAATCGCACAGGCCTATCCGAAAACTTTTCTGAGTACGCATGGGTGGTTGTCATTGATGTCGACGATGACCGGGAGACAGGCTATGGTGGTTTTGAGTACCAGTTGTTGGCAAGTCACTCTGTGCCCCCATCCGAAAAAGGGAGTAACGCGAAAGCGCCCATAGAGAGCGAGGTGGAGGTCAGTGTCTGGAGTATGGAACCGGGAAGCTCCATGGCGACTGCAGACACCACACTTGAGGTGTCCGCAGCGGCCAATACGATAACGCTTTCAGGCTACATTCCTGGAATCACGACAGAATCACGGCTTGCATTCAGGACATACGAATATTTTAACAACGCCGATGAGGTCGGTTGCTATGCACCGCAGGATAAAAATACACCTTCCAGCCAGTGTGATAGCGATGGAGCGGTTACGCCGGGAGAAAGCGTCAGCGATGATGTCTCGGACGCCCTGGCCGCGCATATGGATGTAACGGAGATCAGCACATCCCTGTCCGGGGAGACCCTGACGGTCGTGTTTCATCTCCGAGACGTTCCGGAAACACTGCCATTTGGCAGAACCGGCGTGCCCGAAAATGCGACGGAGTACAGTTGGGAGGTGTCGGTCGATGTTGACGGCGACCAGGAGACGGGCTTTCACGGTTTCGAATATATCTTGTCTGCTTCGCATGTTGTATTTCCCGGAGCCAGCGGCCGTGATCTGAGTGCGGCTCTATCAAGTAACGTTTTGCAAACCAACACTTGGGATCTGAATCCGGCGGGAAGTACAAATTTTGAAATCTCGTATCTCGAAGATGCGCGTATCGGGGTGTCGGTTGAAGAGGACACGATTACGCTTTCAGGAGAGATCCCCGGAATCACGGCGGAATCACAGCTTGCGTTCGGGGTGTATGACTACCTGGGCGGCGCGGAGGAGGTCGGTTGTCTCACTCCGTTTGGTCTGGGCCGGCCTGCTTCTTTTCAGGGTTCATCGGACGGGTCTGAAGTAACGCCGGGTCAGTCTGTATCCGATGATGTGTCACACGAACTGGTTGGGCATGCCGACATTGTCGGAATCACTACCTGGGTGGACGGGGAGACCCTGACCGTCATATTTCATCTACGGGATCTTCCCGAGACTTTGACTTTCGACAGGACGGGCGTACCGGACCATGTTCTGGAGTACGGCTGGGCGGTGTCGATCGATGTAGACAATGACCGCGCAACAGGCCTCGACGGGTTCGATTACAGGATGGCTGCCAACCATTTCGTGCATCCTGGCTCCGAAGATAGCAATACGATCGCGGCACCAACGCAAACAGGCTTTGTCAATGCCTACATATGGGGGCTGGACCAGCAGGGGGACGAGGTTCTCAGGATCCTCGCAGATGCAGCCGTCGAGTTCTCCTTCCAGGACAACACCATAACGCTTTCCGGACAGATTCCCGGAATCACGTCGAAATCCCCGCTCGCCTTCATGACCTACGATTACTTTGGCGGTTCTGAAGAGATCAGAACGCATGATCCGGCAACAACGAACATAGGGTCTGGTTTGTGCGGGTCTGATGATGCTGCAGTTAGGCCTGGTCAAAGAGTCATCACTGCAATCTCAGACACTCTGCCTGCGCATGTAGACATCACCGAAGTCAGCACAACTCTGACCGGCGAGACGCTTGCCGTGATTTTTCATCTCAGGGATGTTCCGGAGACGCTGGAATTTAACAGAAAGGGCGTTCGGGAGAATATGTTGGAGTACAACTGGAGTGTGTCAGTCGACGTGGACAACAACCGCGAGACGGGCGGTTTTCTGGGGGACGAGTACACGTTGTCAGCCATGCGCTTTGTGCCGCCCTCGTCCAGCGGCGAGACCGTTCAATTGTCTATCAGCCAAGGGGTGCAGGCCAACACCTGGCAGACGAACGCAGACGGCGCCAGTGCCGTCCTTCTCCGCGACATCAGTATTGAAGTATCGTCTGAAGAGAACACGATTACGCTCATCGGAGATATACCCGGCATTACGTCAGCGTCGCGGCTTGAGTTTGAGGCCTATGATTTTCTGGACGGTTCGGAGCAGGTTGCCTGCCAAGTTTTGTCCATAGTGGGTGGCGGTGAGTAGGCATTCTGTGTATACGTGCATCCTTTCCCATCTACGGTTGCTTACTGTGATTTGCTGTCACCTTGCTCTGCGGCACTTTGGTATATAGCTTCCTAGAAAAGGGCAGGTCATCCAGGCGGAGTCCGATAGCAACACAAGGGAGATTGAGATGAAACACCTATGGTTGGTTCTGTGTGCGGTCACGCTGATGCTGTCGAGCTGTGTTGTGGGTCCGGATTCCTTCGTCCTTGTCCCCACCCCAGTACCATCCCCTACCCCTGACTACTCCGGGTATGCGGACATGATCAAAGAGTACGATTCTTCTGGATCAAGCCAGGAGCTTTTCGAATATCCCAGCGGTCGCGTAATCACTGTCATCAGCATGGGAGATTTGGTTGCGGACAGTTGGCTGCTAGGTTGGTCTATTGAAGCTGCGCTGAACGACATGCCTGAATTCTCTGGCGAAGGGAGTCCAGATGATGAGGGCTTCCCTTTATTTATGTGGTTGTACGCCAACGGCTTTGCGGCTTCGGAACTCCGGTGCGCCGAGGGACGGCATGAATTGGGCGAATTGATCGAGACATTCGCCGTCAAGGTTGGGAAGACAAGACCAGATACGTTACTTCACCACATGGTCGTGGCGAACACGCTGTGGAAGCAGTTGCCGGAAGGCGCGGCCAGTTGCAGCGCCTATCTGGCGGAGCTGCCTGCTGAAGAGTTCATGGCCGTCCTTGTCGATGATATGTTGCAGTTCGGCATGGGACCTCTTCCAGCTGGCGTGTCGAGAGAATCGGTAGCAGAGTCTGGACAGAAGGATACAAGGATTACGGCCTATGCTCTCTACGACCATTTCAGTGGAGAAGACGTCACTGTCATCACCCCCAATCTGATGAAAGCCGATGCATGGCTGCATAGCTGGGCAAAGGAGGCCGTAACGCGCGACAGCGTAGAATCGCACAGCGAGTGGGTCGCTGACTGGTTGGAAAGGATAGAGTGGATGTACGCCAATGGGTTTGCGGCGTCTGAACGCAGATGCGCGGAAGGGCGTGAAGAGCTGGCCGGCCTGATCGAAGCATATGCCGCTATCATTCGGAGCAAGAGGTCGGAGGAGATTTTCCACTACAGAATGTCGGTGGCCCACACGCTATGGCAGACGTTGCCGGAAGGCGACAATGACTGCACCGCTTACCTGTCGGATCTTGCCGTTGAAGCGTTCATGCCGCTCCTGGTTGAAAACTCAGTGTATTACGGTTTCGGGTGGTGATCGCTGACTGTTCAGGTCTTGACCGGCCTCACTGGCAGTACCTTGCAGGTTGGCTCGTTATGGGATTTGGGGTGCGAAAGGAGTCACTCGTGACCAGCAAGCAGCTTACTCTGTCCTGGGTGGTTGTCGTTGCCGCCCTGTTGCTGACCGCCTGCAATCCGATCCCTGCAGAGCCACCTTTGCCGGTCAGCGTTTCGACACCGGGACCGGCCTGCGCGGCGCTCGAGGAAATGGCGCGCGAGGCACTGGCCAGTACTCCTCCTCCGCCTGCCCGCGCCAGATTCGACGCCGACGACCGCAAGGCTTTTGCCGGTTCCGCTTTCGGCTACCTGTGCGAATTGAGCGAAGAGGTGGGGCCGCGGGAGAGCGCCACACAGGAGGAAATGAAGGCCGCAGCGTTCCTGATGGACCGTTTTACCGAGTTTGGCTACAGCCCGGAGATCCAAGACTTTGGGGGGTCGAAAACGGCAAAGGAGTTCGCAGGGCCACCATCGCGTAACATAATCCTTGAACTTCCCGGTCGCGGTGAGGGCGTGGTCATCCTGGGAGCACACTACGACACGACGCCGGATTCCGTGGGCGCCAACGACAACGCTTCCGGGACAGGCGTGCTGCTGGCGCTGGCAGATAGGTTGGCGCGGCCTCCGTGGTCGAACCAGATGGTCTCGGTTTTCCCATTTACATTACGGTTGATCGCCTTTGGTTCAGAGGAGATCGGACTGCGCGGCAGCTGGCATTACGTGGAGCAGCTGACCGATGCAGAGTTAGACGACATCAGGGTCATGATCAACCTGGATTCGGTGGGATCCGGCACAATTCTCTCGGCGGTGGGCAATCCCTGGTTGATCAGACATGTGTCAGAGTCCGCCGAAAGGGAGGGCGTGTTCCTCACAACCTCCAGGCGAGGGACCTCCGGGGGCTTCAGCGATAACTTCTACTTCGGATACGCTTGGGTTCCGACCATTTCCTTCGCCGGGGACGACATATCACGCATCAATAGCCCAGACGATGCGATTGAGTTCATCAACCCGGTGCTGCTGGGGGACGCGGCGGTGCTGATCCTGGACCTGCTTGCCTCCCTTGAAGATTTGCAATGTCGCTGTCGGTGATGTCATCTCCGGGGTGAGGACCATGCCGGCGGACAGGCACCCAGCAGAGATGCTGATGGAAGAATGTTCGGAGAACAGAGAATCGAATCGTCCTCTCCGTCTGGATGCACCTTATTTTTCCCGTTTCGTGGTCCGAACATTGGGACCCACCATAACCAGGAGGAGATTCGATGTCTAGATCGAAATCCAAGAGGTTTCCACTAGCAGTGTTTCCCCTTCTCGTGGCGATTCTGTTGTCCTCCTGTTATTTCCATCTCGATGAGGAAATTGCTGATTTTTTCGACCATGGACCAGTATATGAACATCGGTACGTCGCAACGGCACCACTTTGCACGAAATCCGAAAAAAGATGGCAAGAGACCTTGGACGGTGCCCCTCCACCACCTGCTGCCGCAAAATTCAACGCCGCCGAACGTCAAGCTCTTGCCATTACCGCTTTCGGCTATTTGTGCGAGTTGACAACAAGAGTGGGATGGCGACAGAGTGCCTCGAAAGAGGAAGTGAAGGCCGCAGAGTTCCTGATAGATCGTTTCACCAAGTTTGGCTACAGTCCAGAGACGCAGGATTTTCACGTGCGGATAGGGCCTCTCTGGAGAAAATCCAGCAACATCATCGTTGAACTTCCAGGCCAAGGTGAAAATGTGGTCATCATTAGCGCACACTACGACACGGTACGGGACTCAGTGGGGGCCAACGACAACGCTTCCGGCGTGGGCGTGATGCTGACGTTGGCAGAGAGGTTGGCGCAACCACCCTGGTCGAACGAGATGTCGTCGAATTTGCCGTTCACAGTGAGATTTATCGCCTTCGGTTCAGAGGAAACGGGACGAGACGGCAGCAAGCATTATGTGGATCAGTTGACCTCCGAAGAAGTGGACGCCATCGGAATTGTAATCAATCTGGCAGTGGTGGGGTCCGGGTCGGATCTGTATCTCCGAGGACCACGCAACAGCTGGGCGGTCGATCATATCTCAAATGCCGCCAAAAGAGAGGGAATGTCCTACAAGAGCACCACCGAAAGTTTTCACATGGCCCGCGGTAGTGATGAGCTGTATTTCGAATATCGAGGGATTTCAACGCTTCGCTTCTTCGGTGACGACACGACACGCGTCGACACCCATAAAGATACGATTGAATTTATCAATCCAGTCCTGTTGGGAGACACGACGGTTCTGATTTTAGACCTGCTCGACTACTTGAGAATCTGTAAGGACCAACCGAATTTCTGCGCGTCACTGTAGGTCAAGCCGCCAATGATGAACACGCTCAAAGAACTAATCGATCCAACAGTGAGAAAAAAAGTAGGGTATGGTGAGCCCCGATCTTTGGACCACGAAACGGGAAAAATAAGGTGGGTCCAGACGGATGCTGTCAAGACTGCTCAGGGCGCATAGCGTCGTTCGATGCGATCCAGCCTGAGGATGCGGCTGGATCTGAGCTGGGCTTCGGTTTGTCGGTGGCCCCGATCGCTCGTCGCGTCAAGGCCGTGGCGAGGGCGGGCGGATTGGGGGCCGGCTACAGCGGGTATTCCGGGCGGGTCGGGATGGCGCGGCGCATGGACAGGACCGGCTTATGAGATCATGGTGCAGGGACGCTGGCGAAGGGTCGGCATGGCCGCCGACTACACCCGGGCCGAATATGCCGAACGGTCCGCGAAGTGGCTGGGGTGATGCCGCCGTTTCTTGACTATGAATACTGGCCCTAGGTGTGTACGGTGATCTGCTCCATCATATACCCTGGCTCGTGGTCCGGTTTTCGGGGCCCACTTCAAACGAAAGTATTCGTCGAACCGCAGTAATCTCCGCGATACTATTCTGCTCTCACATCACTGCGAGCCGGCGACGCAGCGGCCGGTTTCCCGCGGATGCGCTTCCCAGTGTTCACTACGATCTCCGCCCCGATGGCACTTGTCCCTGGGGCAGAAATCGTGTCGCCGGCGTCTTCCGTCTGCGCCACAACCTCGCCATCTTCAACAATTTCAATCACAAACTGGTCAAGAGAGCGCGATGCAGGGCCCCGGATGTAATGTCCTTCACGGCTGAACTGGGAAGCGTGACAGGGACATTGGAAGCGGTTGTTGGAAGGCGACCACTTGTAGAGGCAGCCAAGATGCGTACAGACCATGTAGAGCGCGCGCGGTCCCTCATCGGTGTTGATGAGCCAGTATTTGCCGGTGGCATTGCCTTCCGGATCGATGCCGATCTGCGGCAGGGCAGTTGCTTCGCCGAGTGGGAACTTGCCGCCGAACTCTCCTTCGCGGAAGCGAGGATACATGAACTGATAGGTGGCGAGGCCACTTTCCAGTGTGAGAAGGCCTAAGGCGCCAGACCAGGCATATGAGACGAATTCCCGCCGGTTAATGCCTTCGTGGCCGGTTTCGAAGGATTCGAGGACGGCTGCGCGACCGACGGGAGCTACTCTGTTTGCGGCGGCAGCGCTACCATTGGTTTGGACGGCTGTTGGTGTTTGCGCTTCAATTGTGGCCGGAGCATCTTCCGCTGAGGCTTCTTCAGAAGGAGTAACCTCTGCGGCGGTGACCGGTGCGGCTTCGGCGACGGCTGCCGGCTCCGGTTGCGGGGATGGCCTGGGTGCTTCTGCGGCAACAGCGGGCGGCTCGGGCTGCGGGGTCGCGGTTTCGTTTGAAGGAGCGGGCTCTCCGGCTTCAGCCGTGCTGCCATCGCGAGGCGGCAGCATTTCGCTTTCGTCAACGCCGAGCCGGGCTGCGGCTAACTGCTGCGCGCGTCTAACTCTGTCGAACCATACCGGATTCATTTCCGCCATCGTGGCTGGTCTCCTTGGGGAAGAGGGAAATCCATTCCCACTTCTCGCCCCTTTCTCATCCTGACAGCAGGCTTGAAGATACGGGTTTTAGAGCCTGGCCGGACGTCCTGGCAACGTTCGATAGCGTCAGGTAGAGTTTAGCAGACGGCAGCCACATTGTCAAGAATTTCACAAATGGAGAATCTGTTCTGAACGTAGAAGTTCGTCCCTACTGTCTCGGCCAAGGGAAGGACAGCAGCTCAGGTTGTTCTGGACAGGAGTATAGGGAGATATAGGGGGAAGGCAGTTTCTCTCTGGTCAGAAGCCAAAGGGTTCACTGCAAATGTAGTCATCCCCCGTAACCGGCGAAGGATATGGGCACTCGTGGTGTGCGGCGTTGTCAGGGTGGCCATTGCGGGAATTTCTTGAGGGGGCTCAATGGATTGGTACGCTTCGGGCGCCTGCATGGAGGATGAGAGTCGCGCTCAGGCACTCTTGGGATTGCCGGCGAAAGTCTGAGGCGCTGAGGGGCATTCTAGGCGGTTTTTGAGGTGCAAAAGAATTTGGGAGCCCCAGTGATGCGGGACGCCTGTCCTGCATCACTGGGGGCGGCCTGGGCCAGGATGCGGTGTGCCTTGGGGCCCGCGGGAACCACAGAATACCGAGACATCGGTCAGGGGCTTTTTCGAAGGCCGTGCAGAGCCACCCAGCCGCAAGATAAAGTTACAATCAGCCGGTGACCGGAGATGCCTTGTACCCCCGTTTCGCCGAACAGCCCTTAACAGAGGCCCTGGAGGACTCGGCGGTCGTCCAGATCCAGGGGCCTCGACAGAGCGGCAAAATCACCCTTGCCCCAATGACCTGTACCTCAGAGGATCTGGCTGGGGGAAGACGTTCGCCAAGAACTTTAGCTGCACAGCGCTCATTCTCTTTCGCTCCCGGTGCCAGAGGCGCTCTGTGAGCTAGAATGGCACGTCTACGTCTTCACTCTGACTGGGCCCTGGTGCCAGGCCTTGGGCTTCCGCACGCGGGCTGAGAAACCTCACAGTCCGGGCCCGCACCTCCAGCGAAGCGCGGGCGTTCCCGTCCCGGTCGATCCAAGTGCTCGGTTCTCTTATTTCACCGACAACCAGCACACGCTGCCCCTTTGTCAGATACTGGTTGCACGTCTCAGCCTGCCGGTCCCACACTGACACACTGAACCAGGTTGTCTCCTCCTGTGTCGTCCCGTCCTGGGTCCGCCAGCGGCGATTTGTCGCTACGCTGAAGGAGGTCACCGGCGTCCCATCCTGCATAATCTGCATCGTCGGATCTCCGCCCAAATTGCCCACTAACGTGATCTGCTGGTACATCGCAATCTCCTATGTGTGAAGCTGTGAAGATTCAGACAACAATCAGCGTGTGGCGGCTTGCGCTCGGGGACTGCCGGCAGCGCTGGCTTGGGCCCGGTATGAAAGTCCCCGTTGAAAGAGCAGCGCGGAATGCAAGCGTTGCGTCGAGAACTATCCTGGCCGTCTCCTCTGCCGTCGTAGGAAGATTCCCACTATCCTGATCTCATAGTAGGAGTAGTCGTCGCCGAGCAGCTCCTTGACCTGAGACAGGGGGCTACCGCCTGCGGCTCTGAAGGCCCTCTGGATCTCCTCAACCCTCTCAGCCGGCGGCAGCATTGGTCTCAGGTCAATGTCCATTCCCTCCTCTATGAGGCGTTCCAGATGACCGGCTATGGTGCTCATCTCCAGGTTCCGTTCTTTCGCTATCTGTCCAACAGACAGGCCTTGTTCCAGCATCTGTCTGGTCGTTTCGTAGGTCGCTCCCCTTCGCTCCCCTCTCTGTCTTCTGCGTCTACGTGAATCAGGGATGCTGCGCTCCGCCAAGCCGTGCCGGCGCGCGTAGCTGCCGATCACGGCAATGAATGCATCGCCCATCTCCCTCAGTTTCTTTCCTTTCATACCGGAAATGCGGAAAAGACTCCTGCGATTCTGGGGAATGTAGTACGCCATCTGCTGGAGCGCGGCATCATCAATTATCACGTTGGGCGGGATGTCTCTCTCCGCGGCCAACCGGCGGCGCAAGCCGCGCAACTCATCAAACAGTCCTTGATCGAAGTCGAGAACCGTGCGGCCGGCGGCCGGCACTTTCCTCCCCTCAGGTACAGACCGTGTGAGAATCAAGCTTGTGCTGCTTCTTAGAAAACGCCTGCCCGACTCAGTGACAGACAGAGTCGAGGATTCTCCTTCGTCCCTGTCAAGCAGTCCCTTTGCAACCAACTGACCGGCAATCTCCTTTATCTCATCTACGGAGTAGTCATTGACAGCGCCATAGACGCTGAGTTCATCGTGCCCCAGCCTTTTCACTACCGTATTTCCGGAACCCCGCAGCACGGCAGCGACGTGGGTGATGCCGAAGCGCTCTCCCGTGTGAATGACGGCCGAGAGGATTTGGTGGGCGATCGCGGTGGCGTCGAACTCCTCTTTGGCCGGCCGGCATAGGTCGCAGCCGCCGCAGTTCCCCTCCGGCCACTCTTCGCCGAAGTAGCGCAGCAGGTATCTTCGCCGGCAGGCCTGCATCTGGCAGTACTCGATGACCTGGCCCAGCTTCTTATATGCGTCGCGGCGTATCACTTTATCCTCGATCTCATTTATGAAGCGTTCCAGTATCGGTACGTCGTCGTAGGAGAAGAAGAGGACACAGTCGCTGGGCAGCCCGTCGCGGCCGGCGCGGCCTGTCTCCTGGTAGTAGCCCTCGAGCGTCTTGGGCAGGTCATAGTGGACGATCAGCCGGACGTTCGACTTGTCGATGCCCATTCCGAACGCGATCGTGGCGACGATGATCGGAGTCCGGTTTTGCATAAAGTGCTCCTGGGTCTGATTCCGCTCGTCATCTTCCATCCCGGCGTGGTAGTGCAGTGCGTCGAAACCGTTGTTACGCAATTGAGATGCCAAATCCTCGGTATCCTTGCGGGTGGTGCGGTAGATGATGACGGGTTCGGCCTTGTGTTCCTGCAGAAGTTCTGCAAGTTTGGTGAAGGAGTCCTTCCGCTTGGGCAGCACGGCATAGCTGAGGTTGGGGCGGTTGAAGCTGGCAACGAACTGCTCCGGCTGTTGCAGGTAAAGCTGTTTCACGATGTCTTCGCGCACCTGTTCGGTCGCCGTAGCCGTCAAGGCGAGAAACGGCACGCCCGGCAGGCTGCGGCGCAGATCGCCGAGCTTGCGGTAGTCGGGTCGGAATTCGTGCCCCCACATCGAGATGCAGTGCGCCTCGTCCACGGCAACGAAGCTCACGTGGAGTTTGTCGAGAAATCGCTGGAAGTCAGATAGAGAAAGTCTCTCGGGCGCGGCGTAGAGAATCTTCAGGGCTCCCCCTTGTGCCTGCCGTTGCACGTTCTTGATTTCGGAGGGTGACAGTGTGCTGTTGATAAAGGAGGCGGGGATGTCGCTGGCCCTGAGGGCGTCGACCTGGTCCTTCATCAGCGAGATCAAGGGCGATACCACCAGGGTCAACCCTTCAAAGTGCATCGCCGGCAGCTGATAGCACAGCGACTTGCCCCCGCCCGTGGGCATCAGCACCAGCGCGTCCCTCTCCTCGAGGACGGCGGTGACGATCTTTTCCTGCAGGGGCAGGAACTCGTCGTAGCCGAAGTGCTGCTTGAGCAGGTAATGGATGGGGTCAGGTTGCATTGCGTCTTCAGCGGCTTCCTGCGCGGGCGGGGTTGGTGTAGGCGCGTTCGCAGACTGCTCGCTTCGGCGGCCGGTCATATCAGGCTGGCCGCTCCGGGTTGTGCGGTCCTGCTGTTGCAGGCAGAGCTGTACAACCCTGCTTTCTTCGTAGGAGTAGTCGTCGCCAAGCATGTCCTTGATCGGCGATATTCGAGCGCTGCCTGTATGCTTGAAGGCGGATCTGATTTTTTCAAAGCGATCGGGGGGCAACAAGTGACGCAGGTCGATATCACTCCCTTCCTGAAGCAGGCGCTCCAGGTGGACGACGATCGTACTAACCGGCCGGTCCCGTCGACGGGCCACTTCATCGAGAGTCAGACCTTGTTCCACGAGTTGCCTGGTCTCTTCATAGATAGGGTTTGTGACTACGCCCTGGTCAAGTTCTGAATCTTCTGGTGACCATTTGTCGTACGCTTTGGGATGCTCTCGTTTTTTCTCCTCCACGGAATAGGCCGGCTTGTTCTGCTCTTTCAAAATATGCACCGGCGACGATGGAGACGGCCCATCGAGGCGCCATTCATCCTTGAGGGCACTGATCAACTGCCTCTGCCGCCTCTGCAGCACATCGGGCGTCCATTCGCTTTCAGCCACCACGTGTGTTGTGAGGGCGAATGTCACCACGCCCCCTCTTTGGAAGTACGCTGTTTTCTTGCGGTCGAAGTCGTAGTTTAGCGCCTGCGAGTTCTTTGTGCGTAACAGGAGAACCAGGTTGGCAAGTTTATCAGTCCACTCTTCCCGTTCTTCTTCGTCAGGAAAGTCTCTCAGCCACTGTGAATCCCGGTCAGGGTTCCGGGGGAGTACGTGCTCAACCGTAATCGTGGAATGCTCGTACGTGGCGCCTCGGTCTGCCAACAGCGAGTCCAGACGCAGAAGCAGAGTTCTGCGCACTCGCGTGAGGGAGCCGATGGGTCCGTCCAACGCACGCAAAACGTCCGCTATTTCTCCAGACGAGAGTTGAAGAGGCGACGAAGCACCATAGAGATCCTCCTCGTGATCGATGGCGCGCAGGATGTCAGCATATATGGAAGTACGCCGGTAGACGTTCGCCCGTACAATGAACATTGCATAGGCCAGTCGTTCCAGGTCGCGAACAAAGCGAAGAAATGCCTCGGGGCTCTGGTTGCGTCTGTAGAAGGCCATCGCCGGTGGAATCCAATCGAAGTTATCGAGTCGATTGAGGTGGCGCAGGTACTTATTGACTTCCCCGGAGGCATCTGTGCCTTCGTATGAGGCGCCGGTCACAGTCGCATAGGCATCTGCATACGGTTCCAGCACTTTGTTAATGAAGTCCACCCTGTCTACTGCTTTGAGAACATGGTCCTGAAACTCCTGCTGTAAAGTTCCTTGCTGCCTGCGTTTCATAGCGATCATGCGGATGTGCGCGAAGAGATCACTGAAACGGTCGCGGCCGAGGTCTTCCTCGACCTCCTCCCATATTTCTGTGTGATGGGAACGAATACTTTCCGGCAGTGCCCCGATTATGTCCGCTTTCAGAATGTCGGTCGGAGATAGATCCAGCCCTCTATCATTCAAAACGGAGAAGATACGATAAGCAGCGTTCTGGTCCGATGCAGAGACCACGACGAGATAGCAGCGCTGGGCAATAAACTGCATGAGGATCTTTCGTCGTCTTTCTTCATGTTCAGCCAGGGCGTTGAACAGATGGCGGGCATTCTCCAACATTCTTCTCTGGCTGTCGGGCAGGTTCGCAGGAGGACGCTCAAGAAGAGAGCGCAGCTTTCCCATGTGCTGAATGTTGTTCTGAAAAAATTTTCTGTCTCTTTCTCGCACAGCGAGCCGATAGTGTCCCGGGATTCCCGCAGATTCCCGGCCCGGCGCATAAATATAACTATGTGTGTCGCTCCGGTCGTTCTCTTCGGATGCGAGTTCACGCAGGGTGCAAAGAAGAATAGTCAGCGTTGTGATGCGTTGCTGGCCGTCGACAATTTGCGCGTGCGGCTGGAGTCCCTTCTTGATAATGACGATACTGCCCAGGAAGTAAGGCGACGCGTCACTCACATTCTCGACATCCCCCATGGCATGCAAAAAGTCGTCCAGCAGGTCCCCCGTCTGTTCGGTTGTCCAGGCATAGGGACGCTGGTATTCGGGAATCTCGAAACGGTAGTTGTCACCAAAGATGCTGACAAGCTGCAGTTCGTTGGCTTTGATGGTTTCGGACATTCCTGGTTTCCTGTGGACTGTTCCGGAGATGGGAGCAGAGGATGAGGTGTACTTAGTCGGGTTGGGCTGTTCCTGTTTGCATAGTCAATAGGGCGCATCGCCCGCCCCAGCCATGCATCCGTTCCTCGCTGGCGCCTGGCGCGGCGGGTCGCCCGAACTGCTTGACGGACGCTGTCAAGGCCGTCAGCTGTTCAGAGAGAACCTCGAGTGTGGTTGTCGTTTAGGTTTGAGGTTGTCAATCGCCGGACACGGAGAGGAGAACAGCAGTAGCGTCCGCGCGGTAATTGTGTGGTTGTGGTCCATTGCGGTGCCCCCTTGGTGGAAACAGACAGATGGTTGCCACCACAGCGTCCATTGACCTGATAGCCAACAAGGGGGCGCAATGCGCCCACATGTCTATTTTCACCAACTATCAAGTCAAACGCTGTGGTGGGCCCATGCTACTACAGAACTGGGGCAGGGAACAATGGAGCCGGCGAGGTGTAGGTTCTCTAATTTGGGAGGCGGGCACTCGGGGCGTGCGGCGTTGTCAGAGTGGCCATTGCGGGAATTTCTTGCGGAGCACAACGGACTGTTCTCCCCTGTGCGGCCCTTTTTCCCTTGTCGCTACGCCCGCAAGTGGTAGTATGTTCCATGTACGGAAGCACACCTTGAGAGGAGAAGCATGAGGGACGCAGAGACTACGGTGCCCGCCCGGGGTAGGGAAACTACCAGGCCCCCGCGCCGGCCTCACGAAGAGACTGCCCGCCTAGGCGACGAGATATATGAGCGGGACATCCGACCGCAGGTCGAGGCGGACCACCAAGGGGAATATGTCGCCATTGACGTTGACAGCGGGAGTTGGGCCATCTCCGACGACCTTCGGGCGGCGGCGAAGCGTCTGCGGACGCAGCGACCTGGAGCTATTGACGTCTGGCTGCTCCGGGTTGGATACCGGGCCCTGCGTCACTTTTGGGGTCGTCCTATTCGGAGCGCCGAATGATAGAGGGCGTGGTGAACGCCGCCTATGAGCCGGTCGTGGTCCCGGACGGGCAAGGTCCCTCGGGGCAGACAAGTGAAGTCGAGGCGACAATTGATACCGGCTTCACCGGGTTCCTGACCGTGACTCCTGCGTTCCACGTGCGGTGGCGTCAATGGTGGCGGCATTTATTGTCCGCGGAGGGGCGCGGAGAACACCTTGTAATCAGATAACTGCCGGCGGCCTGTTGCCTGATTCAGCAATGGCCCTGCGCACGTCTACTCTACGCAGCAGAACAAGCCCGACTACAAAGAAGAGGATGATCGAAACGATGGCCGGCCGCAGGCTACCGGTTAGCTGGTTGACCAGGCCGAAGGCCAGTGGGCCCAGCCAGGAGGTTCCGCGCTCGCTGACTTCGTAGATGGAGAAGAATTCAGCCTCCTTGCCCGGCGGGATCATGTTGGCGAAGAGGCCGCGGCTGACCGCCTGCGTGCCCCCCATCACCAAGGCAATGCATCCTCCCAGAATCCAGAACTCCAGGAAGCGGCTCTCCCCTCGAAGGCCCAGATAGGCGTAGATCACAACCACCGTCCAGACGGTCAGGCCTATTATCAGCGCCTTCTTGGCCCCGATACGGGTCGCTACTTTGCCGAAGAGGAGCGCGCCCGCGAAGGCAACAAACTGCATCATCAGGATAACCATGGTGAGCATACTCTGCCCGATCTCCAGTCCTCCCTGAGCAAGCGGGGCAGCGGCAAAGACGGCTGCCACCGCAAAGACAGTCTGGATGCCATCGTTAAAAAGCAGGTAAGCGATCAGAAAACGGATGGTATGGGGGTAGTTCGCGGCTTCTTTGCAGGTTGCCCACAGCTGTTTGAGACCGGTTGACAGATAGGTCTCGCCGGCGGGCAGCGCCCGGGCCAAGCCCTGCGAACGCAACAGTTTCCAGGTGATGAAGGACCAGGCGAACCACCACAGTCCGCCCGAAAACAGGTTGAGGCGCACAGCCAGACTGGTGTCGATGCCGATGGTGTCCCGCGCCAGGTAGAAGACCAGATTGAGCGCCAGCAGGAGGCCGCCCCCCAGATAGCCCAGCGCCCAGCCCACTGACGAGACGCGGTCGCGGTCCTCCGGTGCGGCGATGTCCGGCAGGAAGGCGTTGTAGAAGACGATCGCGGCGCCGAAGGAGAGATTGGCGACGATAAAGAGCAGCCCGCCCAGCCACCAGGCCCCGGCCGTAATAAAGAACATGCACATTGTGGCGACCGAGCCGGCGACGGCAAAGATCTGCATCAATTTCTTGCGCAGGTTGGAGTAGTCTGCAATGGCGCCGAGAATTGGGAGGAAGAGCACCTGCAGGATGACGGAGAAGGAGATGCAGTAGGGCAGGAAGGAGTCGGGCGCGACCGGGATGCCGAAGAAACGGGCCAGTTCACCGGGGCCGGCCGCGGCGCGGGCGAGGTTGGAGATGTAGGGGCCGAGAAAGACGGTTGCGACCGTTGTCCCAAAGGCCGAGTTGGCCCAGTCGTAGAAGTACCACCCGATTTGCTCGCGGCGGTTGTCTGGCCCTGATTTGGGCGTGGGCGTCGAGTCAGCTGTCAGTTCCTGGGGCATCGTGCGCTCCTGGTTTTGGTGTGATCAGGGAATGAAGGAAAGAGGCTGCTTCGTATACAGGCGCGCCAGGCAGGGTTTCGCTGTGCAGATCCTCCAGTCGCGCCATTTGTAGGGCTGTAAGGTGAATCAGCGGCGGAAAGTCTGGCCGGCGCCGGTATGGAGTTGCGGGGTATGATTCCGGCAATAGGCCGCCGCTTTGTCCATCCCCGCTACCATTGTGGGCGCCGTGCCTATCAGTTCCCCGTCCATGTCAATTTGCCAGCCGCCGGCGTGCGGTCGGACAACGATTGTCATGCGAACCCTCTTGCCGTGATACCAGCCGGAATGCGGTTCATAGAACGTAGCGACGCCGCGAACCCATTTGGCCGGTTCCTGTGGATCAGGCATTGCCCACCAGCGGATCGAATGGTGTGATACTCGAGGCGTTGCCATGTCTTGCCCGCCCCTTTCAGTGCCCCAGGCCCACGCCGGCGCCCTTGCAGCTGCACAGGTCCGGACCGCTTGCCTAGTCCTGGCTCCGTTCTCCCGTTTTCCCCCGGACCGGGGGTAGTGTAGCCCTCGAAACGGTTAGAACGCCTCTCAGCGCCCCGATCCGGCGCCGACAGCACCGTTTTACCAACGCACAGTTGACCAGTACGCCCGCTCTTCCTCAAGAATTGCGCGCAAAATCTCTCCCTTTGCCCGATGCGCTTGTTCCCATAGTTCCAGGTAGGCCCACGCTAAGCATTTGTCCAGATCGTCCAACTCAGCTGTGATTTGGATAAGCGCCTTTGCGCCGGTGCGGACGCGCAAGACCGGCAACTCGTGACTCGGCCCGCGCGACACCAGCATAGACACCCGAACGTCCGCGCCGGTGTCGGAATGTCCGATCGCAACCGCCAGCGTTGCAATCTCTCGCTCTTCAGCCTGTATCCAGTAGCCGGCCGGGATGTCCACGCGTTCGCCGGTGTCGATTGCACGCGCCACAAGCGGCCGCAGCAGTTCGATAAGCGCTGCGTCCACGTCAGCCCGCGGACTGACAGTTTCATGGCCGCTTTCCGCCATGATATGCCGTAGCCGGTCAGCCATGCGCTCACCGCGCCCGTCCACATACTCTTTCTCGCTCATTCTGTCTGTCTCCCCTGTGGGTAAACCGGTCAACCGTACTTAGCGTGCGGGTTCGCCATAGCGGACTGCATAGCGACGTTTCGACAACCAGTTCGCCGTCCGCCACCACCAGCCACGTATACATGTTTACGGCGCCCCTCGTCCTCCGACAGCTCTGCGTCATGGGCTCATACGCCGGCGCGTCGGGCTGCGCGAGCCGACCGTGATGGGACCGGGACTGCGGCGGGCGTGGCCTCTATGCTATCGTCATGACACTGTTTTGTGAAGCTTGCCATGTAATCGTTACGGGAAAGGACCAAGTTGACATTATATCGGCATACAGGCACTGTATAATAGTATGGTGTTGAAGAGTTGCTACCGGACTGTTCCAGTCGGGATACAGAAGCCTGTTGCGGCTGCGAACAGCGCGGGCAGGAGCCACAGAGGGCAGGTTTGTGACAGGCTTCTATCCTGCCATAGCCGGATTTCACGATCCAGTCGCGTGCGGCTGCATGGGCAGTGATGTTTAAGGAGAAGCTCTGGTGGACGTTGACCCAGGGTTGATCTTCAAGATTTTGTCCCATATCCGGCAGCACGGGGGGCGCCGTGAAACGGGGTTGCATTATGAAGATATCCCCGGGGATTACACGTATGCCCAGGTTGACCATCATGTGAAGCGGTGCGCTGAGCAAGGTCTGATCATCAGGCGGGGCGCTCTTTCAAGGAGTTGGATTATCGTCTCACTAACGCAGAAGGGCTGGGACTGTCTTGGCGACGAAGAGACTTGAGCAACTTTGCAAAGCGGGATGAACCCGATACCGGAAAGGAGCCCGTGGTTCTCCTCCTGAAGTTCGAAGGGTGGTATGACTTGTCGCGGAAGAGGAGATGTTTACCTGCGGAGAGATAACGGATCAAGTCATTTTCACGGTCGGCGCCAGAAGGGCTCTGGCACGCAGGCTGAACTCGTTGCCGCTTTGAAACAGCAAGGAATCTTCAGTTGGTAGGAGAATGTCATGCTGGTTTTCACTATCTTGATTTTGATTATGGTTGTCTTCACAATCCGCAATATTTATGTGATGCGAAAGGAAAGGAAGGAGCGACGACAAGAGGAAAATACGGGCTGTTTTGTCTTCTGGGTCTAGCCAGAGGGAAACCCCCAATCTACTAATCCCCAAGAACAGAGGACAAAGAGAACTTGCCAGTATACACACAATATCATTGGGGAAAGTCGGATAGGCAGAATCCTCAACGGATTCATCTGTTGGAGCATCATCTTGCCGATGTGGCGGCCTGCTTCGAGGCTTTGTTGAGACAGCCGACAATCCGCAAGCGACTGGCCCATGCGGGAAGCCTGAGCGACCTGGACGAGACGATTGCGGCACGCCTGTGTGTCTTAGTTGCTTTGCATGACATCGGCAAGGTAAATATCGGGTTTCAGGCCCAGATCTGGCGGACCGAGGATCTGCCTCCGCCGCGCAGGAAGCCGCCGCGCACGGGACACGTCACGGATCTCGTGCCGGTCTTGGAGGACAAGGACTCAGAGACGGCGGATTGGTTTCTCGACGCCTTGGGTGAATCTGAAATCATGGGGTGGGACAGCGATGACGGGGTAACCGCAAGCGGCCTATTGGTCGCAGCGTTTTCACATCATGGCACACCGCTGAATCGATTTGCCAACCGTGCGGCCAACCCCGCGGTCTGGCGACCGTATGGCAACCTCAACCCCCGACAATGTGTTGAGCACATCGTGCAGCTTTTGCGCGACTGGTTCCCGGCGGCCTACGAACCTGCGGGGACGCCTTTGCCGGCTGCCCCCGGTTTTCAGCATATGTTCCTAGGCCTCTGCACGCTGGCAGACTGGCTCGGCTCCGACGAACGGTTCTTTGAATTCTGTGATCAGCCCCGAGACGATTACATCGTTACGGCGCGAGAACGGGCCCACAGGGCTGTTTCTGCCATCGGTCTAGACCTGGAAGCGCAGCGGAGCGCTTTGTCGGAGCTGCCCTGCTTCGGGGCGCTGTTCGATATCGACGGCCAGCCCAACGCCATGCAGAAGAGGGTTGCGGATCTCCCGCTGGATGAGCCTCTGGTTATCATCGAATCGGAGACGGGGTCTGGCAAGACGGAGGCGGCTTTATGGCGTTTTGCCCGCATGTACGAGGCGGGGTTGGCGGACGGCCTCTACTTTGCTCTCCCGACCCGTTCGGCGGCCTCTCAGATACACAAGCGTGTAACAGACTTTGTTCGCAGTATGTTTCCTGCAGACCATTTCCCGGAGCCGATTCTTGCGGTTCCCGGCTACCTGAGAGCGGGCGCGGTGGGGGGTAAGCATTTACCGCATTACGAGGTTTGGTGGGATGACCAGTACGGCGCAGCTGATCCGGTGGTCAAGCGCCGGTGGGCGGCTGAGAGCGCCAAACGCTACCTGGCGGCGCAGATCGCGGTGGGGACGGTTGACCAGGCGATGATGGCGGCGCTGCAGGTGCGGCACGCGCATATGCGCGCGGCCTGCCTGGCCCGTAATCTGTTGGTCGTGGATGAGGTGCATGCTTCAGATCAGTATATGCGAGTCATTCTCGAGGGGCTGCTGGAGGCTCATGCCGGCGCCGGCGGCTATGCCTGCCTGATGTCGGCGACGCTTGGCT
>VYDA01000099.1:22334-30028 GCA_009843665.1 Caldilineaceae bacterium SB0675_bin_29
CGCGCGGCGCGGAGGGGGAGAAGGTGGTTGCGGTCGGGGAGAGTGGCCGGAGCAAGGCGGTCCAGGTCGGGACGTTGCCGGCGATGGAGGCGTTTGCCGCGGCGGCAGAGCGCGGATTGGAGGCGGCGCGGGCGGGCGCAAAGGTCTTGATTGTTCGCAACACGGTCGGCTTTGCGGTCCGGACCCAGCAGGCGCTTGAGGAGCGGGCCGGGCCCGGCGAACAGCCTCTGTTATTTGGGGTCGATGGCGTAGTGACGCTGCATCACGGCCGCTTCGCAGCTGGGGACCGCCGCCGCCTGGACGCGGCGGTGGAGGCGCAGATCGGGAAGAGCCGTGATCCGGGCGGGCGCGTCATCGTTGGCACGCAGACGCTGGAGCAGTCCCTGGACATCGATGCCGACCTGTTGATCACCGATCTCTGTCCAATGGATGTGTTGCTGCAGAGGATAGGCCGTCTGCACCGCCATGCGCGCGATGGCCGACCTGCAGATTATCGCAGTCCGGCCTGCATCGTATTGATGCCTGAAGACGATGACTTGTCCCCCTGGCTGACGCGGAGGAAGGATACGAACGGTCTGGGGCCGAACGGCTTCGTTTATGAAGACCTGCGCATTTTGGAGGCGACGGCGCGGCTGGTGGCGGAACACGCGGCGAATGGCACGTCCTGGAACATTCCCTGTATGAACCGGGCTCTGGTGGAGAGAAGCACGCACCCGGAAGTGCTGGAGGAGATCACGGGGAAGATGGGGGAGGGCTGGCGCGAGCACGCCATCAAAATGGAAGGTGTCTACATCGGCGACAACCAGACCGCCCGGCAGGTGATCATCCGCCGCGACCGCTCCTTCTATGAGGAGAACCGGGATGTCGTATTTCCCGATATGGAAGCGAGAATTCGTACCAGGCTGGGCGATGAGGGCGTTGAGATCACGCTGGAACCGGCGGCACCCAGCCCCTTGGCCGCCGACGGAACTATTTCTCATGTCGTTGTCCCCGGCCACATGGCTCATGGGTTAACGGGAGAGGAGCCGGTCCCCTGGAAAGCAAGGGACGGTGGATTCGAGTTTATAGTTGGCGACAGACAATTCCGATATGACCGCTTGGGACTGCGCCGGCTGTGAAAAACCAGAGGGGGCCTATGTCAAATGCCTAACAATATCCTGGAGGATCCGCTTTTACGGTTCTCCACGGCAAACGAATCAACAATTCATGCTTCGTTGCCGGCTGTCTTTGCCGCGTTGATACGGGATGAGGTTGACGCCTTCCCGGCGCTCAGGCCCCATCAGCGTCACGCGTGGCACGCTTTTTTGGCGCAGTTGGGCGCGCTGGCTATACACAACTCGGGGTTGAACGGGCCGCCGGACAGTGCCGGGGAATGGCGGCGCATACTGCGCGGTCTCACATCCGACTTCCCCGACGACGAACCCTGGCATCTGGTTGTGGAGGACATCACTAAACCGGCATTCATGCAACCGCCAGCGAGATCGGACGACAAGCTAAGAGAATACAAGACCCCGGTGCTGACTCCCGATGGTTTGGATATGCTGGTCCTTTCGAAGAATCACGACATCAAGTCGGCTGTGGCGACGCAGGCTGAAACGGACGACTGGATTTTTGCGCTGATCACCCTGCAGACATTGGAGGGCTTCAGCGGCGCGGGCAATTACGGAGTCTCAAGAATGAATGGCGGGCTGGGCAGCCGGGCAGCTTTTTCTCTTACGCCCTCGACAAGGCCTGGCGCGCATCTGCGGCGCGATTTGGTGGGCCTGTCAGAGCGGCACGCATCCTTGGTGGTCGACTATCCTATGCGCAGTGACGGCGATGCCCTGCTTTGGACGCTCCCCTGGGACGGGACAAAGGACGAAGCGCTGAACTTGAATCAGCTAGCCCCGTACTATATCGAGATCTGCAGGCGCATTCGGTTGCTCGTCAGTGCTGACGGCAAATTATATTGTCTCAGAACAAGCTCGAAGGCGGCGCGCCTTGAAGCGAAGAATCTGAACGGGATAACGGGCGATCCTTGGATGCCTATCAACCGCAAGGAGAGCAAAGCGCTGACGCTGGCCAGCGGGGGGTTCACTTACAGAAGGGTGACCGAATATCTGACCTCACCGAATTGGGAGCAGCCTGCGCTCCTGCAACCGATCCGCTCGGAGCGGGATGCATCGGCGCCGGCGTTGCTGCTTGCGCGAGCGTTGGTGCGGGGACAGGGCAAGACTGAAGGCTACTATGAACGCATCATCCCAATCAGCCCTAAGGCCAAACGGGCACTCATGCGGCGCGAGAGCATGAACGAGCTTGGCAGAATCGCCCAGTCCCGCATCGAACATATCGGCACGGTTCAGCGGATTCTCAGCCATGCGATCCAGGTCTTCGCGGCCCGGGGGGACAGCAACAGGGTGAGCGCAGAACACCGAAATCTGGCCCGTCCGTGGCTCAACAGGCTGGATGAATTCGTTGACGCCCGTTTCTTCGACGATTTGCAGGTTGAATTTGATAGCGATGACAACGACGAACGCAGCCGCATTCGAAAGGAATGGTTGATGCATGAAGAGAGAGGGGTCGTGACCCGGGCGCGCAGAATCCTGAGAGAAGCAGAAGAAGGGCTGCCCTGCCCTGCCATCTACCGTTACCGCGCCCGCGCCAACGCAGAGAGCCTGTTCGAGGGGAGAATTCGAGGGCCGCAAGGGTTGGCGTTTCTATTCGCCGATACAGATCAGGGAGATCAGGAATGACGAGCGCACAGACTGTTGAAGAGGTCCCCCTGTCCGCACAGGAACGGCGACCTGCCAGCTGGGGGGAGATTGCCGTGGCTTTTGCCCGAATCCTGGCCAGCTCTGACTTTCCCCGCGGCGACCTGGCTGAACTGCGGCGTATGGACCCGGACGATCCAGACGCTGCTGTGGTCTGGCGTCTTCTGGCAAGATATGACCTGCTGGGCAGAGCGCAGGTTGAGAGCAAGTGGGCGCTTATTCTGCACGGCATGGCGCTGATGACGTCCACGGCCGCAGGAGATGCGGCCGGCCGCAGCGCGCATGACGGGGCAGTGCCGGTGGGCCAGGCTATCTTCTCCGGCGGGGACAGCCAGCGGAGCAGCGCCTACTACAGTGAATCCCGCCTCAACAGGCTGCTCACCGCGCGCGGCCCAATTTTGCGTACGCTGCTGGCCCGGATGTTCCGCATGATTGCGGCCGCCGGCCAGCCCTTCAACTGGCGGGAAATGGCCGCGTTTATCCTCAACGAAGGGTATGACGAGGAGGCTGCGGAACAGGGGCGCCGCCGTATCGCTCGCGAGTACTACCGTGCGGAACGACAACGTACGCCGTCAGAGTAAACTCATCCTGAACAGGCAGACACCATTGAGAGGGTTCACCGCCATGTCCGTTTCACGATTTTTGCAAATTCACAGTCTCCATTCCTACCCGGCCGCACTACTCAACCGCGATGACAGCGGCCTGGCGAAACGTATGCCGTTCGGGGACGCGGTGCGCACGCGCATTTCTTCGCAGTGTCTCAAGAGACACTGGCGGACGGCTGACGACGATTACTCGATTCACAACATCCCCAACGCGGCCAAAGCGATACGCTCCCGCAATGTCATTGACCGTAAGGTTATCCAACCGCTGCGGGAGGGCGGTGGGATCTCTGAAGAGGTTCTGTCTGCGGTTGAAGAGGCGTTCAACATTGGGGTATACGGCAGCAGCGGCACCAGCGAAAGCGGTCGTCAGCCCCTCCTGCTCGGTCTGCCGGAGGTGGTGTATCTGCGCGACAAGGCTGAGGCCATTTGCCGCGACCACGTGCACGATGCCAAGGCTGCCGGCCAGAGCGCGAAAGACCTGTTTGGCAAGGCGGAGCGCGGCAATTTCAAGGCATTTCGCGAGGAGACAGCTCTCCCCGGCGGGCTGGAAAGCGCGCTTTTCGGCCGCATGGTGACTTCGGACCCGGCCGCCAATATTGATGCGGCCGTCCACGTGGCCCATGCCTTTACCGTCCATGCTGAAGAGAGCGAAAGCGACTATTTCTCGGTCGTCGACGACTTGCAGCGGGACGATGAGGATGCCGGCGCGGCGTATATCGGCGACACTGAGCTGACGGCAGGCCTCTTTTACGGTTATGTGGTGGTCGACGTCCCCGGCCTGATTTCGAACCTGCAGGGGTGCGAGTCCGAAGCGTGGCAGAGCGCTGACAGGTCATTGGGGGCGCAGGTCGTCGAACATCTCATCCATCTCATCGCCACCGTATCGCCCGGCGCCAAGCTTGGTTCCACTGCGCCGTATTCCTATGCCGACCTGATGCTGATCGAGGTGGGGACGCGGCAGCCCCGCAGCCTGGCGAACGCGTTCCGAAGCCCGAGCCCCGCCCAGACAGACGACGCGGCCGCGGCCCTGGCTACATATCTGACCCAACTCGACAATGCCTATGGTGTGCGCGAAGCCCGGCGGGTGATGTCGGTCGCTGACTGCGACATTCCGAACGCGGAGCGCCTTGGTCTGGACGATCTGGCCTCCTGGACTGCGGACGCGGTCCGATCCGGAGAGGCGGATTGACATGCGCCATCTGATACTCACGCTGGAGGCGCCGTTGATGGCCTTTGGCGGGGAGACGGTCGACAATTTCGGTGTCGTCCGCTGGTTTCCCGCCGCTTCGATGCTGACCGGTCTTCTGGCCAATGCGTTAGGCTGGCGGCGGACTGAGGCTGAACGACATCAGAGGCTGCAAGAGCGGCTGATCTTCGCGGCCCGCATCGACCGCGAACCGGCCGGCGGCGTGCGGATGACCGATTTTCAGACGGCCGCTATTTCCAACAAGGACAACAGCTGGACGACGCGCGGCGCGGCAGAGGGACGAGAGGGCGGCAATTATACAAACTGGCTGCGCTACCGCGACTACCTGGCCGATATGCGCGTCACGGTCGTTCTGCGGATGGAAGAGGGAGAATTCGAACCCGGTCTGAAAGATGTGGCGGAGGCGCTCGAGATGCCTTCGCGGCCGCTGTTTATCGGGCGCAAACCCTGTCTGCCTTCCGTGCGGTTGTTCCAGGGCTTCCAGGAGGGCGAGACGGTCTTGGCGGCCCTGCTGGCTGTACCCTTGGGAAGCAGGGATGGGCAGAGGGAGAACATTCGTGTGCTGTGGCCTGTCGGCGAGGGTGTAGAGAACGTTCGACCCAGCCGCAGGTACATGTTGACTGACGAACGCAATTGGGTGTCCGGTCTTCACGGCGGCGGTCGCAGCGTGTGCGAGTCTGTCGTCCCGGCGGCCCTGTTCCCTGCGGTCGACAGCGATGATGCGCTGGCGGAGGAGGGGGAATCTGCATGACAGTTCAGGAGAGAAGCGTGGAGACGACGCAACAGCTGCAGATGATCCGAGGCAGTGTAGACCTGCGTTCCTTCCAGAGTTGGGCGGGTTCGAGGCAGTTGATGGGCCGGCAGACGTTCGATGAGGGGTACGCCATGCACTGTTTTCTGGCCAGCGTATTCGGTGAGCTGGCGCCGCAGCCATTCCGCTTGATCGTTCCCAGGAGCAAGGGGAGCCGGCGGGGCGTGTTTTACGGCTATGGTCGCGCTGACGTCGAGGCTTTGCGAGGAGCGGCCGCACAGTTTGCCGATCCGCTCCAGGCCCGGGTGCTGCCCGGTTCGAGTCTGGACGGCAAGTTGATGCCTGCGATGTGGAAGGCGGGTACGCGGCTGGGATTCGAGGTTCTCACCCGGCCTACCGTACGCCGCGCGCGAGGAGGCAAGAATCCGGGCGGTGAGGTCGATGCCTACCAGCGGGAAGCGGAACGCTATCCGCCCAATTCCATGCCGCGCAGCAGGGAGGAGGTCTATACCGATTGGTTAAGGGAGCAGTTTGAGCGCCACGGCGGGGCGGAGCTGGAAGCGGCAAGCCTCGCGTCTTTTCAGCGCACCCGTTCGATGCGGGCGTTGAGGCGGAGGCCCTTCGAGGGGCCAGCGGCGTTGTTGCGGGGTACGCTTACGGTTACCGACAGCGATGGCTTCACCAAGTTGTTGGGACGCGGGGTAGGCCGACACCGTTCTTACGGGTACGGAATGCTGCTGTTGCGTCCCGTAGGGAAGCCGGCTTGACGGATGCAGTTGTTCTGCTTGCAAGTGCACTTTAACAATTGAATATTTGCAATCTCCTGGTTCCCCCGCAGACGCGGGGTTAGATCTGGTCATTCCATCGGAAAGGGAAGAAGATGCTAAGAGGAAGATTAGGACTCGAGACTGCCCGCATCCCCCACGCCGACCGCCATGGCCTGCTGTGGTTGTCGCGGGGCGCCCTGACTGTGCGGGATGGGACGCTTCGTTTCGAACGGGACAGTCCTGCCGACTCGAAGAGCCCCTTGGAAAGTGGGCAGTACGGGATTCCGTTTCAATCGCTTTCGATGATCCTGCTTGGGCCGGGCTCGACGGTGAGCCATGACGCGTTGCGTCTGATGGCGCGTCACGGCACTGCGCTGGTTGCGGTGGGCGAAGATGGAGTCAGGTGCTACACGGCGCCGCCGCTGATGCCGGACAGTTCCGAGATAGCCCGCCGGCAGATGCGGGCCTGGGGTGACGCCGGCGGCAGCCGTATTACCGTCGCGCGCAGGATGTACGCGATGCGTCTGGGGGAACTGGTCCCGCATACGGAGATAGATATCCTGCGGGGGATTGAGGGCGCACGCATGAGGCAGACCTACAAGAACCTGGCCCAGCGCTACGGAATCCAATGGAAGGGACGCCGCTATGACCGCAAAAAACCCCTGGCCGCCGACATTCCCAATCAGGCGATCAACCATGCTTCGGTCGCGGTTACGTCTGCGGCGGTGATCGCTGTCATGGCTGTGGGCGCGATACCGCAGCTGGGCTTCATTCATGAGCATAGCGGTGATGCTTTCGCGCTGGACATCGCCGATCTTTTCCGCGATACGGTTTTGCTGCCTGCCGCGTTCCAGTCCGCCAAGGCGGTGATGGAGAATCCGAAGCTGGATATCGAAAGACAGACCCGAAGGAAGACAGGGGAGATGCTTCGAAGCGAACGCGTCGTCTCGAAGATGATTGACCGCATCAAGAAGCTGTTCGAGAACGTTGATCCTGTCCAGGAGCCGCCAGCTGGTGCATTGGGCAAGAATCAGGGGGACAGCAGATGACGGTTGTGGTTACGATCAACGTGGCAGCGCGGTATCGAGGTTTTCTCGCTTCGGCCATGTTGGAGATAGCGCCGGGTGTATATACGTCGCCAAACATGACAAGCGGCATACGAAAGAGGGTCTGGGAAGTACTGGCTGGGTGGTATGACGAGATGCAGCAGGGGTCGATAGTGATGACCTGGCGAGAGCCGTCCGCGGTGGGCGGTCAGCGGATACAGTTGCTAGGAGAGGCGCCGAAGGAGATTGTCGACGCTGATGGGGTTTACTTGGTGAAGTACAATTAGGTCGTTTCCTCTACGCAGAATCGACAAAAAAAGATCGCTTAGAGGTTCCCCCGTACACGCGGGGATAGACCCCGACGAGGTTGCGGTCAAGATCGCAAACGGGTGGTTCCCCCGTACACGCGGGGATAGACCTCAGGGCAAGGGAGCGGCGGGCCTGCTTACCTTGGTTCCCCCGTACACGCGGGGATAGACCCCGTGCATAGCTTATAGGTGGCTTCCCACAGGCGGTTCCCCCGTACACGCGGGGATAGACCGTATAGCAGAAGGATGGCGAGCGCCGT
>VYDA01000035.1:0-1776 GCA_009843665.1 Caldilineaceae bacterium SB0675_bin_29
CGACCGCGTCTCCCAGCGGCCTGCCGGGCAGTACCCAACCGGCAGCGCTTGCGATCTCAAGGATCTGCATGCGTAAATCTTCAACTACCCCGGCAGGAAGCAGACCGCGGATAAACAGGTAGCCGTCCCGTTCCATCCGTCTGCCCAGTTCGGCGCCATCGTGCAAATAATCGGTTGAATCTAGAAATGGTTGCATGGGATTCTCTCCTGTGATACCCGCTTCCAGAAGGGCGTATGACACTGTATCTTCCTCCCCTGCCGCCGAACCGTCGCGTCAGCGCCAGGAGTCAAACGGATTGTGCGGGTCGGTAAACGGCAGGGCGACACGCGCGCCGGCGATATGCGAAGCGTGCGCAGCCATCGCCCATTCCAGATGGCGGCGGGCGGTGCGCCCGTCGAGCAATGGAAACTCCGGCTCGCGGCCATCGAGCATGTCGAGCATCGAGCGGGCCATACGGTGGTGCGCCTTGACCCACTTGTAATCGTCCGGCGGCGGTTCAGAAGGGATCACCTCCCAGCGGTCGTCATTGAAAAGTCCCGGACTCACCAGCGGGTGGTAATAGATATCGGGCTGGTTGCTCATCGGGCCTGGCAGCGAGAGCGTTCCTGTTGTGCCGTGAATGTCGATGCGATAGGGGCGCTCCTTGTGATCGCCTTCGTACGACTCGAAGTCGGCGGCGAAACCGTCATTAAAGACGTAATATGCTCGTATGCCATTTCCGGCCACAAGGCCCATCCCCTCCGCGCCCTGCATGAGATCGTCGGGTGTAGCGTCGCGTCCGTCCTGTGTGATGTGGGCGTGACACCAGAGCGGCTGCCCCCAGACCTGCCACAAAAAATCAAAGAAGTGGGGGTAGAGGTCGAGGAACAGCTGGTTGCCCCCTTCATGACCGTTCATGCCGTGGATGCGGGCGAGGCGGGGTTCGCCGATCTTGCCGCCCTTGATGAGGGGTATGGCCACACGTTGGATGGGAGGATGGCCGCGCCAGGGGCAGGCGACAATGAGCAGTTTGCCGTTCCTCTCGCAAGCGGCCACCATCTCATCGACCTGGGCCGGCGAGGCCGCAATCGGTTTCTCGATGTAGATATGTGTATCGGCGGCCGCAGCTGCCATCGCCAGTTCATAGTGGTCGCCGATCTCACGAGTGGCGATCACGGTAATGTCAGGGCGTTCTTCTGCCAGCATCTCCCGGTAGTCTGCATACCCCTTGGCCGCGCCCGTACGCTCGATCGCCTGCTGTCTGCCCGTGTCGTCCGGGTCAGCCAGTGCTACGATTTCGGCGCCCTCTACGCCCACAAAGGCCTCGTCGACATAGTGTCCATAGTTCCCGCGTCCGGTGTGTCCGATGATGGCGACTTTATAGGCCATAGTTCCTCCCATCAAATGGTTAACTTCACTGTCGTCCGGGAAAAGGCGCAATTGCGTTGTTGAAAAGTTGGCAAGCTTAACGGCGGGAAGTTGGTTCGACCATTACACGACTTCACCGCTGTCTATTTTCGCGGACCTTCATTTCATCATGCGTGCAGTTCGTTCCCCTGCATAGTATACCGCACATTCCTGCCGTCTCAGCATCCCTCGTCCTGACTTCTGGCAGACGGCACATTTTGGTTCTGACGCGCCCACCGTGCGAATTCCATACGCAGCCCATACGCTTAAAGACCGAATCAGGTTTTCTGTACTGGAAACAGGACCCAAATGGGTTTACAACCACGCCGTTATCTGATAAAATATACTATTGGTTAACTGTAGCGGTTTAGACATTGTCTGTCCTGAAA
>VYDA01000035.1:1786-4316 GCA_009843665.1 Caldilineaceae bacterium SB0675_bin_29
CTGGTAAAACAGAGAAATGAAGATGGAATCTCCCCAACAACCCAAGGCCCGCGCAGACGTCTACCGGCGGCTCATCGGCTTTCTGCGACCCTACTGGAAGCAGGCGGCCTTTGCATACTTTTCGGTACTCTTTGCTTCGCTGCTCAATCTGTACATTCCGCAGGTCCTGAAAGACGCCATTGACCAGGGCATCGAAGGTCAGCGCGCTGGTGCCCTCTTCACCGCGGCCGGATGGATCTTCGGCATCGCGGTCGTGCGGGGCGTCGCCGCCTACGGTCAGCGCTATTCCTGTGAATGGCTCACCCATCGCGTGGCTTACGACCTGCGCAATAAATTCTTTAACGCGGCCCAGAAGCTCCCCTTTGCCTTCCACGACCGCTCGCAAACCGGCGACCTGATGAGCCGGGCAACCAGCGACATCACCGAAACGGAGCGCTTTGCCGGCCAGGGCCTGATGGATCTGACGGCGTCACTCCTTCTTCTTGGTGGCGTCATCGTCGCTATGGTGCTGGAGAGTTTCAGCCTCGCACTGTACGCGCTGATGCCGCTTTCCCTTTTGCTGGTGCTGACACTGCGGTTCGGCATGGTTATCCGGCCTCGCTTCAAGCGTGTTCAGGAGCAGATGGGCCAGCTCTCCTCCACCATGCAGGAGAGCATGACCGGTATCCAGGTGGTGAAGGCGTTTGCCCGCGAAACGGACGAACTGCGAAAGTTTAACGCCGCCAACGAGGACTGGTTCGCCAAACGTTTCGGCATCATCAAAATCTGGGCCAACAACTGGCCAACGTTTACCTTCATCCTCCTGAGCAGCAACGTTTTGCTCCTCTTCATAGGCGGCCCGCTGGCGATCGAGGGCACGATAACGGTTGGTTCGCTTTTCGCAATGCTGGCCTATGTCATGATGCTCAACGGCCCCGTACAACGACTCGGTTTTCTGGTTAACATGGCCGCCACATCCGGGGCCAGCGCGACTCGTGTGTTTGAGATAATCGACACGCCCCATGAAGTGGAGGAACAAGAGAACCCCACCGTTCTGCAAGACGCGCTCGGGGCCGTGACCTTTGAGAGCGTTAGCTTTGGCTACGAGGGCGGGCCGCGGGCGCTCGATAACATAGACTTCGAGGTGGAGGCGGGACAGACTGTCGCTCTGATCGGGCCGACCGGCAGCGGCAAATCCACGATCACCAATCTCATCCCCCGCTTCTATGACCCGGCTAGCGGCGTCGTCCGCATCGATGGACACGACGTGCGCAGCCTGACATTGGACAGTCTGCGCCAGCATATCGGAACCGTCCTCCAGGACCCGTTCCTGTTCGGAGTGACAATCGCCGAGAATATCGCCTATGGTATGCCGGCCGCTTCGCCTGACGCAATTGTCGCCGCAGCCAAAGCGGCGCGAGCGCACGATTTCATTATGGAGTTCCCCGCCGGCTACGAAACAGTGGTTGGCGAGCGAGGCGTTACCCTCAGCGGTGGGCAGAAACAGAGGGTGGCGATAGCACGTGCGTTGCTCTACGAACCTCGTATCCTGATACTGGACGACTCCACCAGCAGCGTCGACACGGAGACCGAGCATCTGATCCAGCAGGCGCTCAACGTTCTGATGAAAGGACGCACGACCTTTATCATCGCCCAGCGGCTTCTTACCTTGAAGAACGCCGACCAGATCTTCGTCTTGGATGGCGGCCGCATCGTCGAAAGGGGCCGCCACGATGAACTGCTGGCCGCAGGTGGGTTCTACCGCAGCATCTATGATTTGCAACTGCGCGACCAGGAGGAGTTCGCAGCGCTGGACGCACAGTTGCGTGAACATGCCGAGACGGGACATGAAAGCCCGGACCGCTCCCATGTCCGGCCAAAGGTACTTGCAGGCGCCGTGGAAGAAGGGAGAAACTGAGATGAGCAACTCAAATGGCAATGGAACCGTTGCTCACTCCTACCGAGAGAATGGACACGCTTACTCCCCACAAAGTGAGACAGGTATGGTAACCGAGAAACTCCCGCGTCAGCGAGACGTGTTCGGCCGCGAACAGGGGGTCCGAGTCATCCCGGACAGCAGCCTGTCGGCCGTTGAACAGGAAAGGCTGCGCCGGGAGCGCAAAATTCAGGACCTGTTGCCGGACGAAGAGGAGGCGCAGGAAAAGACCTACGACAGCCGGTTGGTTAAGCGGCTGATGGTATATGTAGCCGTCTACAAGCGAGAGTTCTTCATATCTCTCCTACTTATCGTCGCAACTTCTGTCTTGAGCGTAGGAACGCCTTGGATTATCCAGCGGGCCATTGACGAAGGCATCCGCGCCGGCAATTTGAACACACTGCGTTTCTGGACATTTCTCTTCCTGGCCGCGATCGCGCTGGAGTGGGTTACAAGCCGCGCCCGCCTCACAGTGATGGCCTATGCCGGCACCCGCATCGTAACCGACATTCGCAGTCAACTCTTCCGTCATCTGCATACCCAGTCGAAGGGCGTCTTCAATGACTACAGCGTTGGCCGCCTGAACAGCCGGCTGATCACCGAGGTAGGCGTGCT
>VYDA01000323.1 GCA_009843665.1 Caldilineaceae bacterium SB0675_bin_29
GCCTTGATGTGGTCAAGATACACGAGCCAGACTGACCAACGTCTCGAGACGGACGTCACGCTCGTCGCTCGGGAGGCGGAGCCCTGGAGTGCTCTCTGTACACATATCGTCGACCAGAGGGGGAGAATCGACGTCGAGGCGGGAGACTTCGCGGGTCGAGGTACGCCGCACCCGCTTTATCGCGCGACGTTCATACTCGCGAAGGCGCACGGTGCGACGGATTGGTTCAATGGGCTGCCGCTATCGCAGACGCATGGGTCGGCCTACGGGCTACACAGTCATCATATCTTTCCGCAGTCCCTCCTGTACAAGAATGGGCTTGACCAACAGGACTACACGCACAGACAACTTGTGAACGAAATAGCGAATCGTGCGTACCTAACGGCCGAAAGCAATCTGGGGCTTTCCAACCAGGAACCAGCGGAGTATCTGCCTGATGTGGAGGCGAAGTTCCCAGGAACGTTGGCCAAGCAGTTCATCCCGATGGATCCACAACTGTGGAGAATGGATCGGTACAGAGATTTTCTGGAGGCTAGACGTGGCCTGATTGCAAATAAGCTGAATGAGTTCATGCAGAGTCTTGTAGTGGAACCTGAGACGCTGCGCCACAAGCCTGTTGAGGAGTTGATAGCACTCGGTGAGAGCTTTACGCTGGAGTTCAAGAGCAGCCTGCAGTTCGACATGGTTCACGGCAAGCAGAATACCGCCTTGCGCATAAGCGTACTGAAGACGATAGCGGCGTTCCTAAACTCGGAAGGTGGAACGCTGTTGATTGGCGTGGAGGACCATCGGACTGTGTGTGGCATTGAACCCGATCTGCACCTTCTCGGAAACTCCCGTGATAAGTTCGAGCAACTCATTAGTTCGTTGATCGTTGAACACCTGGGCGGTGGCATCGTCCCGTATTGCAGGTTTCGCTTTGAGGAGGTCAAGGGCCAAACGGTGTATGTCGTTGATGTTGATCCGTCTGCGGAGCCGGTCTTCACGGGGACTGAGAGAGGTTCGCTATTTCATGTCCGGGTAGGCAACACAACTCGAGCTCTCGATATGGCGGAAGCATTGCGCTATATCGAGTCTCGAGGAATGGGTGCATAGGGTTCGGTATTGTGTGTAAGGTAGACGATCAAGCGATCAAGTAGACGGCACTGGCTACATTGAAAGCGTGACCGCATGGTCGGTACGCTGTGTATTAGTCGCGTTCGTCAAGGCGTAAATGTGCCGTCGAAGGATCCTCAGAGGGTCGGCGAAAAGCTAGCCGGGTAGGTCGCCGCTCTTCCTCTCCTGGTGTCCTACGTCGACGAATTCCTTCCCCGCGCCGTGCACGACCAGCTTGCAGAGTGTGTGGCGTGCGGGTATATTCCGGGCCATGCTTTCCGAAGGTAGACGGTACCGAATAGACCAACTCATCGTCGCGCTGGCGCTCATTCTGCTGTTCGTCACACCTGGACTAGCCCAACCACAGGAGCCCTCCCGTACGGAGATTGCAGCTGGTGGGGCGTTTCGCGTGTCGTTCTCACCGGATTGTGAACTCAACAAGTGCTCCTTTGGCACGACCGGCTGGTGGGTGTCGCCGGCCTACTACGTGGCAGACCGCGTGGCCGTCGTAGGCGAGGTGGCTGGCAGTTATGGAAACGTTGACGATTTGGTGCCCGCTTTCATCCCGGTCGCCCTTGATACATCGGTCGGGACCCACTCTTTCGGCGGAGGGATTCGCGTCACCGGTTCCCGTGTGCGGCGCGTAGTCCCCTTCGTCCAGGGGATCGTCAGTTATGACAGGAACAACGCGAGCGTCAGCGCGTTAGGCCTCCGGGAGTCGATGTCGTTCTCGGGTATTGGCTTCGATGCAAGCGTCGGTGTAGACATCGGCATCACCTCGCGCTCCGCTGTTCGGGTGGTCGGTGGGTACGGGATCGGTCGTTCCGAGGGGGAATCCACTCACGAACTGGGAGTTGGCGCCGGCGTGGTGTTCGGACTGGGGGGCAGGCGTTGATTGCGCGCGTGTCAATATCCGAACCGGCGCAGGTTTCCGTAACGGGGGCAGGCGCCGCGTAAGTGGCGGTATGGGATCTCTCGATGAAATTGGAACAGCGAATCTACTGCATAGAGGGCGTGTGGGACTGGGGTGACCGGGAAGTCGAGCCGTCCGTGGAGCCGTTGCTCGAAATGTTAAGCCGACAGGGCCAGTGGAGCTATGTGAGGCGGGACTGCGCTACGGCCGGGGAGTTGAAGCACTATCTGGACCACGAGTGGGCGAGATGCAGGATGGGATCGGTGCTCTACATTGCGACGCACGGAGGTCAGGACACGATTTCAATGTCGGGGGAAGAACATCTCGGACTGGATACACTCGGAGAGTACCTGGAGGGGAAATGCGAGCACTGTCTGGTTCACTTCAGCGGCTGTGAGGTGCTGGGTGGCCGCAAGCGTGCCCTGTACCAGAGAATCAAGATGTTCCTGGACAAGACTGGAGCAATGGGAGTGTCCGGCTACGGCGCAGACGTGGGCTGGACGGACGCGTCGTGGGCGCCGGCAGCGGCGCTGGAGCTGGTGTTCTTCAGCTCGATTCGGGAGCAAAAAATAGACCTGAAGGTCGGCAGGCACTTCAGACGGTTGAACAAGATTGTGAGGAATTTGCAGGACAGGTTCGAGGACTGCGAATTCGACCTGTACACACGGAGCGATGCACGCATCCGTGCCTGAAAGATATTGTCCATAAGGGAGCCACGACGGAATCTCGAGCGCCCCATCCCGAAGTCATGAGAGGGCCGTAGCCGTACGCAGCACTCGTCGAATCACATCATGGAAAACGACAACAGGAAGCCGAATTCGTTGGTGGTTCCAGGCAGGAGTGCGGGTGACGCCGCTCACACACTTCTCAAAGCCGTTGCGGCCTCTACTCCCTTGATCGGAGGTTTGGCGGCAGAACTATTCGGCACACTCATTCAGCCACCACTCGAGCGTCGTAGGGACGAGTGGATGCAATCTGTAGCCTTAGCGCTTGCAAGGCTCAGTCAAGATGGGGTCAACCTAGATTCCCTCAAGGAGAACGAGGAGTTCATTGATACGGTACTGCAGGCGACCCATATCGCGCTCCGGAGTCATCAGGAGGAAAAACACAAAGCTCTTCGCAATGCGATCCTCAATACAGCGATAGACGCTGCGCCCACGGATATGAGGCGGCAGATGTTTCTTCGCTACATCGACGAATTTACGCCGGAACATCTTAGCATTCTTACGTTATTTGACAACCCGACCGGCTGGTTCGCCAGCGAGGAATTCCCTTTTCCGGGCATGTCCATGGGCGGGCTGTCACACGTGTTGGAAAAGGCGTTTCCGACGCTAAAGAATGAACGTGAGATTTACGATCAAATGTGGAAGGATCTGTACCAGCGGGGGCTCGTGAATACAGATGGTCTTCACACAACGATGAGTGGAAATGGACTGCGGGCCAGCCGTACCTCCGAGCTGGGCAAAGCTTTCTTGAGATTTGTGCGGTTCACTGGATCTACATAATCATGTCCGTAGAAGGTTGTCGATGTTTGTGAATGTGACGGAAGCTCGGCGGTATACTGTCGGCGTCGATTAGCCTGACCTGACGCAAGATGGATCCCGCGTTCTTCGAGCAGCCGATCCTGAACTCGCCGTACGAGTACCCCTCCCGCCACTGGGAGCTCGACGAGAGCGGTAAGCCGACGAACAAGATCGAATCCAAGCGGCGCGAAGTCGCCTTCATCTCGGCGATCCCGACGGTGAAGAAGCGCAGCGGGGGACAGCGCGAGATCGTCTTCCACGAGGCAGCGCAGGCACTCGAAACCGAGACGCAGCAGTATGACCTGACAGGGCTGATCAGCGGCATTCGCCAGCGCGTGGATCGGTGGCGCGAGCTTCCGGATCCGAACTCCTGGCATGTGACGCCGGAGACCGCACGGCTTCTGCATCACTGGCGGAGCCATCGGTTCGGCGATATCCGGCCCTTCTTCTGTCAGGTCGAGGCGGTGGAAACCGCGATCTGGCTGACCGAGGTGGCTCCGTCCCTCGGCAAGGAGGGTCGCAGGTTTCTCGATCAGATTGAAGCTGCCAGCGAGGGGGCCAATCCGGGCCTTGCGCGGCTGGCGCTGAAGCTTGCCACCGGGGCCGGGAAGACCACCGTGATGGCGATGATCATCGCCTGGCAAACCATCAACGCCGTGCGCCGGCCGGGCAGCAGTAGGTTTACGCGCGGCTTCCTGGTCGTGACCCCCGGGGTGACGATCCGTGACCGGCTGCGGGTGCTCCAGCCGAACGACCCGGACAGCTACTACG
>VYDA01000216.1 GCA_009843665.1 Caldilineaceae bacterium SB0675_bin_29
GTATCGCCCGGGTCGCGCATGAGGATCACGTGTTGCAACTCGGCGGCGGTATTGACCATGTCGCCGTCGATTGCCAGCAAGATATCGCCGCGTGCAAGGCCGGCTTCGGAGGCCGGTGTCTCCTCGCCGACGGCCACGATCAGAACACCGGGCTGCGGTTTGATCCGTTCCGACACCGATGAAGCCGAAGCAGTTCCTCCAAGGACTAGCGACGCGAGGAGGACCAAAGAAATCACGACCCAAAGCTTTCGTTTGGCCGCGTCTGACGCCGGCCTTTTGCTGATTGTTCGTCCAAGGTTTCTCATCTCTTTCTCCTTGTGGCTGTGCTACACATTGCGGTTTTTCCACTGCCTACGGTTACAGTGTAGCGCCCCAAATTGAAAGACAGGTTGCCTTTGCATTAAGGTTTCGCAATAAAGAAGAAGAGTTTCGATCAGGCCCGAAGGAAGGTCGCATCGATTCAATTGGTCAGGATGACGGGCAGTGCCGACAGCGCAGTTTCAGAGCTGTCGGATGCAGCGTCTTCAGCCTGACCTCCGGTCAATTTAGAATTGAAAGCAGGGGACTACATCCTCCTTCCCTGAAACTTGTAACCGAAGCCGCGCACTGTCACCAGTCGTACAGGATTGGCCGCGTCGCGCTCAATCTTCTGACGCAGATGCCGGATATGTACATCGACGGTTCGGTCGCTGTTGACATCGCCTTCATAACCCCACACGGCCTCGACCAAGCCACTGCGGCTGACCGGCACATTGGGCCTGGCGGCAAGGTAGTGAAGGAGTCGAAACTCGGTGGGCGTCAGTTCAACGATTTCTCCTTCCAGCCGCACTTCCAGATGCGTCAGGTCGATTTCGAGGCCCTCAAAGCGATGAACCTGGTTTTCGGACTGGGCAGCCAGTTCGCCGTAAGCGCGGCGCAATAGTGCTCGAATGCGGGACACCAGTTCGCGCAGACCGTAGGGCTTGACCATGTAATCGTCGGCGCCCAGCTCGAGGCCGAGAACTTTGTCAAGTTCCTCATCCTTGGCGGTTAACATCAGGATGGGTTGGCGGTGATTTTGCGAACGAAGTGCGCGACAGACGTCATAGCCGCTCATATCGGGTAGACGCAGGTCGAGAGTAATGAGGTCGGGCTGTTCCCTACTGGTCATTTCCAGTGCCTTCGCCCCTGAATCGGCCCGGAAGACTTCGAAGCCTTCCTGTTTCAGCGCGTACTCCAGACCCCTGGCAACGGCTGGTTCGTCTTCAACAATCAGTACGCGTTCCCGTTTCATCGTCCGACCTCCTGAAATTGCGGCTTGAGTCGGTAGAGGCCGCATAAAGTCATACATTTGGCGGCCTCGTTTTTTTGGCGCCAATCCGCAGCCCGTGTACAATACGTGGTTGTAGTATACCTATCAAATGGAGGCTTTGCTACAGGGGAAGTAAACGGATCGCGCCCTTCAAAGCAAGAGTGGGTCACAGCCCGGTACATAGTGGCAACTGACCTTCGTGTCCTGTTTCATGCAGGATAGCAGGCCGGTTCAGCCTGAGCAGTCGCTGGAGACGGGAAGGAAGACTATACGATGGCTCGAATGAAGGTACTGCTAACCGAAGATATTCCCAGTTTGGGCCTTGCTGGCGAAGTCCACACTGTGGCAAGAGGCTATGCCCGCAACTATCTGCTGCCGCGCAGAGAGGCGATACTGGCGACTAAAGGCGCTCTGAAGCAGGCGGAGGATATCCGTCAAGCGGCAATACGGAAGCGAGCGCAGGAGCGCTCAAATGCCGATGCCCAGGCAGAGGTCCTCACCGGCCAGCAACTGCTCTTCAACGTGAGAGCAGGGGAGAACGACCGGCTGTATGGCTCGATTACCACGTCGGATATCGCCACAAAGTTGGAGGAGACGGTCGAATTCGAAGTGGACCGAAGGCGAATCGCCTTGAACCAGCCAATTCGGGAGTTAGGGCTGTACGACGTGACTATTCGGCTGATGGCCGAAGTAGATGCGACATTTCGTGTTGCGGTCGTGCGGGAGGGCGAGAGCTGGGCGGATGCAGAACAGCGGGAACAGGACCGTGAGGCAGCGGCCCAAGCGGAAGCCGAAGCGGAAGCAGTGGCTGAATTGGTGGACGATGGATCCGATGTAGATGCTGGGGAGGACGGCGCAACAAGCTGATCGAAGCGGTCGCTCGAATCGCATATTGCACAGAATCAGTGACGGACAGGGCGCAGACCCTGTCCGTTTCTATTTGTACGGGCAGGGCGAATCTGCGCTGCAGTTGGTGCAGGACTTTCACCAGTCTCGACCAACTGAGACTATTAATCTTCTCCTCAAAACGGCCCGAAAATTCAGCCTGTATGATGGATTTATTCCCTTCTCTGCCTTTTGCGAGGGCTTGTACGAGGATGGGCGCGGTACCGGCATCAGGCCGATTTCGCTAGCCAATTTCGGACAAATCGGGTATACTAAATGGTGGCAAAAGCCCCGCCTAGCAGGGCCCAGAGCGCACGCTATTTACCCAGTTCGTGAGGCCGGATTCAGGTCACAGAGGGCCTTTAGGTGGGAGTTGATTTCGACCGGGCTCAAGGGCGGAACCTCCTAGACTGTTGATGGCGGAGATCATGACACGGAACGACATAGTGGCGGGAGAACGTGAATGAGTGAGTCAAACGGCATAGACGACGCGGCCCCCGGTGAGAATGGAATGGGCGGCTTACCGCACGATCCGACCTCCCGAAACGGGGCCAATGGCAACGGGTTGTTTGCCCAGAGCGTCGAGGAAGTTTCTATCGAAGATGAGATGCGCACCGCATTTCTTGACTATGCGGTCAGCGTAATCGTGGCGAGAGCTCTGCCTGACGCTCGCGACGGGCTGAAGCCGGTTCACCGCCGCATCCTGTATGCCATGCACGACATGGGGCTACGGGCGAACTCATCTTACAAGAAGTCGGCCCGCATCGTAGGAGAGGTGCTGGGCAAGTATCATCCTCACAACGATCAGGCGGTCTACGATGCGCTGGCGCGCATGGCGCAGGAGTTCAGTCTGCGCTACCCATTGGTAAACGGCCAGGGAAATTTCGGCTCGATCGACGGCGACAGCCCGGCAGCGATGCGTTACACGGAGGCCAAGCTGGCGCAGTTGACGGAGATGCTGCTCCAGGATATCGAAATGGATACGGTCGATTGGGGACCGAATTTCGATGACAGCCTGGAAGAGCCGCTGGTACTGCCCGGGAAACTGCCCAACATGCTGGTCAACGGTTCAAGCGGCATCGCCGTGGGCATGGCCACGAATATCCCTCCACATAACCTGAGTGAAATCTGCGACGCTGTGGCCCATGTGATCGACAACTGGGAACGGCGTGAGCAGATCGGCCTTGAAGAATTGATGAATCTGGTGAAAGGACCCGACTTCCCAACCGGCGGCGAGATCTTGGGGACGGAAGGGATCCGGCATGCATTTGCCACCGGTCGCGGCCGTATACTTGTGCGCGCCAGGACGCAGATTGAGGAGACGGACAGCGGCCGATTCCGCATAATCGTCACGGAGATCCCGTACCAGGTCAACAAGACGACATTGCTGGAGCGGATCGCCGAGTTAGCCCGGTCGGGACGACTGGACAGCATAAGCGACCTGCGGGATGAGAGTGATCGGAGCGGGATGCGAATCGTCGTCGAACTGAAGCGCGGTGCGTCACCCAGAAAGGAACAGAACCGACTCTTCAAGTTTACCCCACTGCAGTCAACTTTCAGTGTCAATGCCCTTTCGCTGCTCAACGGCAGGCCGGTGACGCTGGGCTTGCGGCGGGCACTGCTCATCTACATTGATCACCGGTTTGAGGTGATAACGCGGCGTACCGAGTTTGACCTGTCCAAGCAGCGCGAGCGGGCGCATGTCCTGGAGGGGTTGCGCATCGCGCTGCAGTTCCTTGACGAAGTCATTGCCACGATTCGCAATGCGGCGAGCGCGGAGGAGGCGCGGACGCAGCTTGTGGAAAGGTTCAGTCTGAGTCTGGTTCAGGCCCAGGCGATCCTGGACCTGCAATTGAGACGCCTGGCGGCGTTGGAACGGCAGAGAATAGAAGATGAGTATCAGGAGGTAGTGGAGCGCATCGCCTATCTGGAAGACCTGCTGGCCAATCCGGCAAAGATTCGCGGCTTGATCCGTGACGACATCGTAGAGATGAAGGAAAAATATGGGGATGAACGGCGTACGGGCATCCTACATTTCGCCAGCGGCGATTTCAGTGATGAGGACTTAATTCCGCAGGAAAACGTTCTAATCAGTTTCAGCG
>VYDA01000169.1 GCA_009843665.1 Caldilineaceae bacterium SB0675_bin_29
GTACCGGCGCGCAGTCCAGATCATCCATCAGGATCCCTACGCCTCGCTTAATCCAACCCAGACCGTGCGCCAGATGATCACCACCCCCCTCTTGCGCCACCAAACGCAGGCAACAGGTCAGAATGGAGCGAGCGCTGGACGGAGAGGTCGACGTCGCGACGCGGGGCGGCGGGCTGCCGAACTGTTGGAAATCGTTGATCTGACGCCGGTTTCGGACTTTCTCGACAAATATCCTCACCAGCTCAGCGGTGGTCAGCGTCAGCGCGTATCGGTAGCCAGAGCCTTGACCGTGGAGCCGAAATTCATCGTCGCCGACGAAGCCGTCTCAATGGTGGATGTGTCGATTCGAGTGAGCCTGCTCAACATGCTCTACCGGCTCAAAGACGAGTTCGATGTCACCTTTCTCTTCATCACGCACGACCTGGCTCTGGCGAAATACTTTGCCTGGGAAGGGCGAATCACTGTCATGTACCTGGGGCGCATAGTGGAAGAAGGGCCGACACCCCGTCTTATCACCGACTCGCGCCACCCCTATACGCAGGCGCTTCTGGGGGCTGTTCCCGAAGCCGATCCGGAGTTGGCAAAGAAGAAAGTCCACATTGAATTGCGCAGCGCAGAGATTCCCAGCCTCTTGAATCTACCTTCAGGTTGTACCTTTCATCCGCGCTGCCCATACTTTGTGCCTGGGGAATGCGACTTGGCCGTTCCCGGGTTGGAGCGGATCTCTGACGGGGGCAGTGTAGCCTGCCCCGTTCGCATGGCGGAGCCGAGTCAGATTGTTTGAAGGAAGAACTGTCTCCGGTCCGCCCCGCTATGGAGGGCAATGGCTCAGGAGGAAAGACATGGAACCCTTCCTTGGTAAAGCGGCATTTCACATCGGGTTCTAATTGGCCTTCGTTGCCGGCGCGCTCCTGATCTTCCTGAAGAAAGGGACCGCCGCATGCGTTATCGCTCATTTGACATTGGCTGTCGGGCTCATCTATATGGTTCTGGAAGTGATTCTTGTGTACTGGGGAAAACCGAGAGAACAGTGATCCTCGCAAGCATGCGTTCTGCTGGTGCCACAACGCACCGCCACGCTCACTGTCACTCCTACTCCTCTACACTTCTAGCATCCCAAGGAGGATACAGAATGAACCCTAGATTCTTGCTTGCCATTGCGCTGATCGCTGCGCTTGTCATCAGCGCCTGCGGTGCACCGGCGGCCGACATGGGCGGCGGCGAGGCGGCTCCGGCCGCTGCAGAGGAAGAAGCGGCTCCAGCGGGAACAGGTGTAGCCGAATTCCATCCGGCTTGGCCCTATGCGCCTCCCCCTACGGGCCACTTCAACACCTGGGTTACCAACGGCATGACCCTGGGTATCTACCGCGCCCTGATGGAACCGCCGTTGTTCATGTTCCTGTGGGCTGACGGAAGCTGGATGCCGGTCGCCGGTGAGTCCTGGGAATGGGTTGACGATGTCACCTTGCGCGTCAGTCTGATTCAGGGCGCGCAATGGAGCGACGGCAGCGACTTCACTTCGCAGGACGTCGTCGATACGTTTTCCATCTCCCGGCTGCTCAGTCAGACTGTCTGGCGCTTCCTTGATGACGTACAGGCCGTGGATGACCATACCGTCGACTTCATTCTCAGTGGCCCGTCGACAACCGTGCCCCGCCGTGTGCTGCGCGAGGTACATATTACCGCCTCCTCGGTCTACGGCGACTTTGCCCAGCGCACCCGCGATCTGGTCGAGGCCGGCATGACCAACGAGGACGATAACTGGAAGCAGCTACTGCAGGAGTTCAATGAGCTCCGCCCGGACGAAATGGTCGTCTTGGGACCTTATGCGATCGACCCCGCCAGCATCACCGAGTCCCAGATGATCCTCAACAAGGTTGAGACCTCCTACTGGGCCGACACTGTCCGCTTCGACCGCATGGTCAACTACAACGGTGAGACGCCTGTCGTAACGCCGCTCGTCCTTTCCGGAGATGTTGACTATGCTACGCACGGCTTCCCGCCGGCCACAGAGCGCGAGTTCATTTCCCTGGGCTACCGCATCATCCGCCCTCCGATCTATGCCGGCCCGGCCCTATACTTCAACCACACAATTCATCCTTTCCAGATGAAGGAAGTTCGGCAGGCGCTGGCTTATGCCATCAACTTTGAAGAGAACGCCTTCATATCCCTGGCCGAGTCCGGTGTGGCCCAGATCTGCATGTGCGGTTTCTCCGACAATATGACGCCGCTGTGGTTGAGTGATGACACACGCGCCAATCTGAACCCGTACAACCAGGATCTGGAGGAGGCGGAACAGATATTGCTCGATATCGGTTTCACTCGCGACGACGACGGTGTTTGGCTGGACGACACCGGCGCCCGCATGGAGTGGGAGTTGACCGCGCCGACCGAATATGCCGACTGGTCTGCCGCAGCTGAGAACGCGGCCGAGCAGCTGACCGCTTTCGGCTTCAAGACCAGCTTCCGCGGCGTGAACTTCCAGCAGCATCCGATCGACATCAACGAAGGTAAGTTCCAATTGGCGATTCGCGGCTGGGGCGCAGGCAACCCTCACCCGTCCTTCTCCTACGAGAATGACTTCAGCACGCACAATGCGGCCGCCACGGGCGTAGGCGCATCGGGCGCCGGCAGCATCGAGCTCCCGGGCATGTCCTTCGACCTGAACGTCAGTACTGACAGCGTCGGCGACGTCGACCTGTGGGCTCTGACCAAGGAGGCCGGGTCCGGCGTTGACGCCGCTAAGCAGATCGCGGCGCTGGACAAGATCGCAATGGCCTACAACGAACTGCTTCCCCAGATTCCTCTGTGGGAGAAATATGGCAACAACCCGGTACCCAGCCGTTTTGCCAGCGGATGGCTCCCGGAGGGCGACCCGATTTACCTCAATAGCCCTTACGGCGATTCCTTCGTCGTCATCCAGATTCTGACCGGTCAGCTTGGCCCGGCGGAATAGGTGATACGGCAAAGTTTGTCTTGCGGTAAGACAAAGGTAGTTAGGGCCGCCCCAGAGGTTGCGGTAGAAGAGGCAGGCGAAGGGATGTGGAGAAGAGGTCTGCCGAACTGTTGGATATCGTCGATCTGACGCCGGCATCGGACTTTCTCGACAAGTACCCTCACCGGCTGAGCGGTGGTCTGCGTCAGCGTGTTTCAGTAGCATGGGCATTGACGGTGGAGCCGAAGTTCACCGTCGCCCGCCCGCCGAGTCATGGGGTCAAAGGCACAGCAGGAAAAACATGGATCCATTTCTTGGTAGGGCGGCCTTTCACATCGGGTTCTACATTGCCTTCGTAGCCGGCGCCCTTCTGCTTTTTCTGGAAAAGGGGACCGCCGAATACGTTATAACCCAAGTCACACTGGGCGTCGGGCTCGTATATCTGTTGTTGGTAGTAATTCTTGTGCAGTGGGGAAAGCGGAGAGAGCAGTGATCCGCGTATGCATGCGCTCTTCAGGTGCCACAGCGCGCGGTCGCGCTCACTATCGCTCCTACTCCTCAGAAACTCAAATATCCTAAGGAGGATACAGAATGAACCGAAGATTTTGGCTGGTTATTGCTCTGATCGCGGCCTTGGCCATCAGCGCGTGCGGCGCGCCGGCGGCCGATATGGGCGGCGGCGAGGCGGCTCCGGCCGCTGCGGAGGAAGAGGCAGCTCCGGCGGGAACCGGCGTAGCTGAGTTCCATCCGGCCTGGCCCTACGCGCCGCCCCCCACGGGCCACTTCAACACCTGGGTCACGAACGGAATGACCCTGGGCATCTACCGCGCCCTGATGGAACCGCCGTTGTTCATGTTCCTGTGGGCCGACGGCAGCTGGCTGCCGGTGGCCGGTGAGGCCTGGGAGTGGGTCGATGACGTCACCTTGCGCGTCAATCTGATCCAGGGCGCGAGCTGGAGTGACGGCAGCGCCTTCACTTCGCAGGATGTCGTCGATACGTTCTCCATCTCCCGTCTGCTCAGCCAGACGGTCTGGCGCTTCCTCGACGACGTGCAGGCCGTCGATGATCACACCGTCGACTTCGTCCTCAGCGGTCCGTCCACCACCGTCCCTCGCCGTGTACTGCGCGAGGTGCACATCACGGCCTCCTCAGTCTATGGCGACTTCGCCCAGCGCACCCGCGATCTGGTCGAGGGCGGCATGACCAATGAGGACGACGAATGGAAGCAGTTGTTGCAGGAGTTCAACGAATTGCGCCCGGACGAAATGGTCGTCTTGGGACCTTATGCGATCGACCCTGCCAGCATCACCGAGTCCCAGATGATTCTCAACAAGGTCGAG
>VYDA01000282.1:0-883 GCA_009843665.1 Caldilineaceae bacterium SB0675_bin_29
AAATTCGCAGCGCCTTGAACGATCTCATCCAGCACGGCCTTCGACAGAACGAAATCGTGCATCTCCACTGGACTCGTAAGAAGGATGATTTTGACCCGTTTAGTTTAGTCGAGACTGCTGACGAACAGGATGTTCGCAATCTGCGCAATCTGATTGATGCACCGCGCACTGGACAGCCCCAACACGTACTGGACGCCCGGAAGTATTACGCCATGAGCCTATCGGGCAACGGTGGTCGCATCATCGTCCGCGACTGGCTCGAATCCACTGTCCCCGAAGTCGAGCAGAACGTGCGTCAATGGTTTGAAGACCTCGCCATCGTTCGCCCGGAAGGTGATCCTATTCGCGTCGATTTCAAGCTCGGTTATCTCTTGCATGGTCTTGTTCGCGACAAACTCGACGAGCTGGCTCCGCAGATCCCAACACAACTTTTGTATGCCGCGCTATGTGGCACGCCTTTGCCTTTGTCGGCTTTGACCGCGGCGTTGAGGCGGCAGCAAATCGAAACCGACAACAAAACGAACCCGGCGCGCTTGGCCCTTATTAAGGCTTGCCTCGTGCGGCAGGACCGTTTCAACCAATCAAAAGAAAGGAACAATATGACCGAATCGTTAAACACCGAAACCAAGGACCCCGCCTATCTCTGCGGACGACTGTTCTCTGTTTTTGACCGTCTCCAGTACCTTGCCCTCGGTAATGTCAACGCCGGGGTTGTCGAGCGGTTCTATGCCAGTGCAAGCACCACGCCCGCTCTGGTGATGGGCCGGTTGTTTAGCAACGCGCAGAACCATCTAGCTAAAGTAGGTGGAGGAGCCGCCGAAAACGTGCGTAAGGATTTTGAAATTATTAGCATCCAACTAGGTGCCCACTTCCCGCCCAGCCT
>VYDA01000282.1:893-4267 GCA_009843665.1 Caldilineaceae bacterium SB0675_bin_29
GCCTCGATCTCGAAGGTCAGGGCCGCTTCGCCCTCGGCTATTATCACCAAAGAGCCGAATACCGACGACTCGCCGCCGAACGCAGGGAACAAGCCTCCAACGCCGAACCCGATACGGCATAACCATCAAACCCGTTCTCAGATATAAAAGAGAAAAAAGAAAGTGAGAGCACTATGAACTCGATCCAAGGCCGATACGATTTTGTCTATTTCTTCGATTGCAAAGATGGTAATCCCAACGGCGACCCCGACGCCGCCAACGCCCCGCGTGTGGACCCGCAAGACATGCACGGTCTCGTCTCCGATGTGTGCCTGAAACGCAAAATCCGCAACTACGTTCTGGAAGCTAACGGTGGCGAGGAACCGTTCGATATCTTCGTCCGCCAAGGTTCGATTCTGAACGAGTCTATCACCCAAGCGCACAAGGATCTCGGCCACGAGGTGGACGGCAAAGCCAAGAAGGCCACCCGCGACCAAGTCAAAGATGCCCGCGCCAAAATGTGCCATCGCTACTACGATGTAAGGACATTCGGAGCAGTGATGTCCACCGGGACCAATGCCGGACAAGTGCGCGGCCCTGTGCAACTGAGCTTCAGCCGTAGCCTTGACCCCATCCTGCCAATGGACATTTCCATTACCCGTATGGCCGTTACCGAGGCTAAGGAACTCGATGCCCCGAACCAGACAATGGGCCGTAAAAACCTCATTCCCTATGGCCTGTACCGCTGCCACGGCTTCATTTCCGCTAACCTCGCACGCGACACTGGATTTAGCGACGACGATCTCGACCTCCTATGGCAGACGTTGCAGAATATGTTTGACCTCGATCGTTCCGCTTCGCGTGGTACCATGGCTCCGCAGAAGCTCATCGTTTTCAAACATCAATCCGTCCTCGGCAATGCACCCGCACATAAGTTGTTCGAACGCATAACAGTCACCCGAAAGGAGCCCGTCCAAGCGGCCCGCCAATTCTCCGACTACGAAGTTTCCATCAATCGGAATGACCTGCCCGAAAATGTGGAACTGGTCGAGATGTTGTGAGTAACGCCACTCCATTTCCCAATCCGCCCGATCCCGTCCCTCTCTCGCTCCTCAACGACTTCCTCTATTGTCAGCGCCGGGCGGCACTAAAGGCGATTGAAGGGTGGCGCGGGACCAACGAGCATACCGTAGTCGGCGACAGTGTCCATGAGCAGGCCGACGTTTCCGGCTACGAAACCGTCAAGGGCGTGAACTTGCTGCGCGCCCTGCCCGTCTGGTCGGATCGACTCGGACTCAACGGCAAGTGCGACATCGTCGAGCGCCATCCCGACGGCTCGTTGGTTCCGGTTGAGTTCAAAAAGGGCAAACGCCGCAAGTTCGACAACGACGATGCCCAGCTTTGCGCGCAAGCCTTGTGCCTTGAAGAAATGTTCGGATTAGACATACCCAAGGGGGCGATCTTCCACGCCAGAAGCAAGCGCCGCCGAGAGGTGGAATTTACCGAAGACTTGCGCCGTCTCACCGAGCAGGCCATCAAAGCCATGCACCGACTGATCGAAGCGGAAGCAGTCCCCCAAGCCGTCCACAAGCCCCAATGTTCGGAGTGTTCGCTTTTTGACCATTGCCTTCCCGAAATCACCAGCGTTCCGCCCACGCTAGCGCGGGCCTATCGGGCAGTGTTCGATACTACAGACTAGATCGTCTATCTCCCAATCTCCCCTTGCTTCGGTAAGAGAAACAGATTGAAACATGGCCATTGCCCAAAACACTCTTTACCTGACGACGCCGCGCACCGTAGTACACAGAGACCACCTGACACTACGGGTTGAGATCGAAAAGCAAACTCGCCTGACCGTGCCCATCCACCACTTGGAAAGCATTTGCGCGTTTGGGCAGGTCGTGATTACCCCGCCGGCCATGGCCTTGTGTTGGGATCATCAGGTGGCCGTGCATTACCACACCGAGAACGGCTATCTCTTGGCCCAAGTCTTGGGCAGTGGAGACACCCGTTACTTGCTGCGCCGTGCTCAGTATGCCGCAGCGGATAGCCCGCAGGAGGCATCGCGCATTGCCCGACAATTCGTCGCAGGGAAGCTGCAAAACTCACGATCCAATCTCTTGCGGGCCGGTCGGGAAGCCGAGGATGATACGGATCGCACGGTATTGGCGGGTGCGGCAGACGAACTGGCTCAACTGATCCACCAACTCGGCAATGCCCCACCTGTTGCCCCAGATTGCGAGCTTAGGAAGGCACTTGATCCGATCAGGGGCCTAGAGGGCATGGGAGCCAAGGCGTATTTCTCGGTATTTCAACTTATGCTCAAACAGCAGCGAGAGGATTTCAGATTTGTAACCCGCTCGCGGCGTCCGCCCCGAGACCGGATAAATTGCCTCCTTTCATTTATCTATGCCTTGGTTCGTCACGATTGCTTGGCTGCGTTGACGACCGCCGGGTTGGACGCTTATGTCGGCTGGCTTCATGCAACTCGGGCAGGCAGGCCCGCTTGCGCCTTGGATCTAATGGAAGAATTTCGGCCCTGTTTGGCAGAGCGGTTGGCCTTGACTCTGATCAACCGTCGGCAGATCGAGGCCAAGCACTTTCGCGAGCGGGAGGGCGGTGCCGTAGAATTTACCGAGCGGGGCAGGCGAGAGGTCATCCAGGCTTGGCAACGGCGTAAGCAAACAGAAGTAACACACGCCTTGTTCAAACAGAACGTCCGCTTGGGGCAAGTTTTCAGCATCCAAGCCAAGTTATTGGCCCGCAAGCTGCGCGGCGACATTCCTGACTATATCCCCTTCATTCCAAAATAATGTTCATCCTAATCGCGTACGACGTTTCCACGACTGACCGTGCCGGACAACGGCGGCTACGCCGAGTGGCAAGAGCCTGCAAGGATTACGGCGTCCGAGTACAGAAATCGCTCTTTGAATGCCAGTTGGGAAAAACCGAATGGGCGGCGCTCAGAAATCGTCTGCTGAAGGAATTTGATCCAAAGCAGGATTCACTCAGGTTTTATCATCTGGACGAGGATGACAGAAACAAGGCGGAGCATCACGGGGTCGGTGAACCCGTAGATTTGAATGAGCCACTGGTCTTATAGCGTGCGCGAAAGTGAAGTGAGGGCGTTTTGTGCTTGCTTTCGCGCAGTGGGCAACTTTATGGCTAACAACAAATTACAGCGAGGAGTATGCTCTCGCTTTGGCAGTAGGATGCAGATGGAAGGAGGTTCGCGCATCTACTTGTATAACCTTTTAGTTTTTCGCCGGTTACAGCAACCGGAGTCTCCCCTTGCTTCGGTGAGGGGAGCGGATTGAAACTGAGACGCAAAGAGTTAGAGACATGACGCTCAGTAGGTCTCCCCTTGCTTCGGTGAGGGGAGCGGATTGAAACAA
>VYDA01000203.1 GCA_009843665.1 Caldilineaceae bacterium SB0675_bin_29
CGCAATCTTTCGTGAGGAGTTTCCACCACCGCTGGTGCGCAACTTTGCCATCGCTATGGAAAAGAGTTTGTCCCGTTCGCAATGATCGCTATTGTTGACTACGGCGTTGGCAACCTGCGCAGTGTCTTCAAATCCTTTGAGACCGTAGCCGCACCCCTCGGGATTCAGGTCGATATCGTCGACCACCCGGTCGATTTCAGTCGCTGGCGGGCGCTTGTTCTGCCTGGGCAGGGCGCATTCGGAGATAGCGTCAACAATCTGCGCCGCCAGGGATTCGAAGCCCCTCTGCTGGACAGCGTAGCCGCTGGTCTGCCTCTGCTGGGCATCTGCGTCGGTATGCAGATGCTCTTTGACGAGAGTGAGGAGATGGGCCTTCACGAGGGGCTCCACCTCATCCCCGGCCGCGTTCGCCGCTTCCCCGACAAGATGCCGGACCCGCACCGCGACGGCCGCAGCCTGCGCATTCCCCAAATCGGCTGGAACCAGTTACACCAACAGCGCCCCGACCCTCTCCTGGCCGGCGTTCCCGACGGCGCCTACGGCTACTTTGCCCACAGCTATTTCTGCGATGCCGCTGAACAGGATGCCGTTCTCACCCTCACCGATTACGGCGTCGACTATCCCTCCATCGTCCGCCACCGCAACGCCTGGGGTATCCAATGCCATCCCGAGAAGAGTCATACGGTCGGCCTGCACATCCTGCGCAATTTTATACAGACTGTGGAGAGCCAGCCGGATGTTGAAAGCTCTTGATCTGCGGCTGGAATCTGAACTCCTTCGCCTTTCACGGTGTGAAGTGACACCGCAAGCAGACCGCGGGCATCTGTGCCAAATATTGCCCTGGCATATTCAGGAACTGCTTTGACTGCGACAAAAATCAGTAGGCCACGGAAACTCTTTCTCATCGCCCACGCCTGCACGCGGCAGGTCCCGGACACCGACGCCGCCCTCTGGCAGTTGAATGAGCTCGGTCGCAAACAGGCCGCCGCGCTCGCCCGGCAGCCGTTCTGGGACGAAGTCGACCGGCTGTTGTTGAGCTGTGAGCCGAAAACTCGCCTGACCGTTGCACCGCTTCTGCAGAAAAAAGACCTGCCGGTGGAGCAGGATGACCGTTTCGATGAACTGCATCGCACACCTGAGTGGACAGACGACTATACCGCCCGCGTCGCCGAGGTCTTCCGGCGCCCGCACGAATCGGTCGCCGGTTGGGAACCGGCCGCCGCGGCGCTCAACCGATTTTGCGAAGGGATCGATAACTGGGCTGCCCGTCATCCACACGAGACAATGGCGCTCGTCGGCCACGGCCTTACCTTCAGCCTCTACCGGGCGCACCTGCTGGGTCTGTCCAACGTAGTACTGAATGACTGGCGGCAGCTCTCCTTTGCCGCCGTCGCTTGCGTGCAGGGCGGGCAGATTGTCGAAGATTTCGCTGTCCCTCACGGCGTGCCGCACATTCCCAGAGGGGCGCCTTCCCCTGCTGCAGATCCAGAGGACGGGCAAACTGACAGCGGGCTGGAAGAACCAAGTTGCCCCTCTGTTGCGTTGGAGTAAGTCGTGGAAACATTCTTCGAGTTGGAATTTGAAATCGTCCAGGTGCTGGCAGTCGTACTGCTGGTGGCCCTGGCCGTGCGCCGCATCCGACTACCCTACACGGTGGCACTGGTCGGCGCCGGGCTGGTCCTGGCAGTCCGCGGCGGCATGCATCTGGAGCTTACGCCGGGACTGGTGCTCGGCCTTTTCGTCCCGCCCCTAATCTTCGAAGCCGCGTTCCATCTGCAACTGAAGGATCTGAAAGCTGACCTCAAGCCGATCGTGGCCATGGCCGTTCCGGGTGTTCTGCTCAGCACCGGCATCATCGCCGCCGTTCTGGTTATCGCCGGCGTACTGCCGCTGCCGGCCGCCCTCATCTTCGGGGCACTGATCTCCGCCACCGACCCTGTGGCAGTCGTCGCCACCTTCCGCTCGGTGGGCGCGCCAAAGCGGCTGATGACCCTTGTCGAAGGCGAGAGCCTCTTTAATGACGGCACCGCCGTTGTCATTTTTCACATCATGCTGGCCCTGGCCCTGGAGGGCACGCTCAATCCGCTGGAGGGCGTGATCGATTTCCTGAGAGTGTCGGTCGGCGGCCTCGTCATCGGCGGCGTCCTCGGCTACGCCGTCGCCAGGCTGATCGAGCATATCGACGACTATCTGATCGAGGTAACGCTGACGACCATACTCGCCTACGGCAGCTTCATCCTTGCGGAACATTACCACTTCAGCGGCGTCCTGGCGGTCGTGGTGGCAGGCCTGGTCAACGGCAATATCGGCCCTCGCGGGATGACCCCCTCCACCAAGATGGTGCTCTTCACCGTCTGGGAATACATTGCCTTCCTGGCCAACTCCTTCATCTTCATACTGCTCGGCATCAGCGTGGAATGGGAGGAGCTGCTCAGATATCTGGGACCCTCGCTGATCGCAGTCGCTGCTGTTTTGGGAGGCCGCTTCCTTGTTGTCTATCTGCTGGGCGGCGCTGTCCGTCTCTTCCGTCACAATGTGCCGGCCCCTTTCCTCCTGGTGATGTCATGGGGAGGGCTGCGCGGCGCAATCAGCGTGGCGCTGGCGCTGAGCCTGCCCGCCGGGATCGCCAACCGCCCCCAGCTTCTGGCAATGACCTTCGCTGTCGTCCTCTTCACGATCCTGGTGCAGGCGATCTCCATTTCAGGGCTGCTATCCAGGCTCGGGCTGACGCAGGATGCCAAGCAGACTACCGAGTATGAACGTATCCAGGGCCAACTTCTGGCCATTCGCTCAGCCATCAGCTACATCGACCGGCTCTACCGCGACGGCGCGCTCATCCCCACGGCCTACACAACCGTCAAGGCGGAGCTGACCGCGCGCGAAGAACACGTGAGCGGTCAGATCGATGAGCTGCTGGACAGTCAGCCGGACCTGCGCGATCAGATCGTCTCACTGGCGCGAACAGAGGCCCTGCGCGCCGAGCGCACCGCACTCGACGACCTGTCACGCGAAGGAATCCTGGGCGAGGAGGCGCTGATCGAACTCCAGGCCGAAATTGACGAAGCCATCTATGATAGCGTATCCCAGGAGCAGCACGCCTGAGATCAACTACAGATTGTCACAGACAAAGATATGCGCATCTATCCCGCAATTGACCTGAGAAAAGGACGCTGTGTTCGCCTGCAGCGGGGCGATCCGAACGCTGAGACCGTCTTCAGCGACAACCCGGCCCAGATGGCCCGCCACTGGGAAAGCCTCGGCGCCGAGTGGCTGCACGTCGTCAACCTCGACGGTGCCTTTGGCGGCTCATCCGACTTCCATCCCAAAGTCCAGCGTCTTTCCCCCGACGCGCTCGAGGGTGGAGAGTCCACTGGCGAATCCGACCCGGGTCTTGAACATCACAATAAGCCGGAGGAATCCAGCCCGGACAGGAATCTGCCCATAAACCTGCAACGCCTCATCCAGATCAGACAGGCGGTCGATATCCCGATTCAGTTCACAGGCGGGCTGCGCAGCGTCGAGGACTTCGAACTGGCATTTTCCCTGGGTGCCGACCGTATCATATTGGGGACCGCGGCTGTACGCAATCCGGAACTGGTGCGCGTCGCCCTTGAGCGCTGGGGGGTATGTCGGATCGTCGTTGGGCTCGATGCAAAGGACGGAATGGTCGCCACCCACGGCTGGCAGAAGGTCAGCCAGGTGAGCGCGGTCGAATTGGGGCACCGTATGGCCGCATTGGGCGTTGAGTTGGCCCTGTTCACCGATATCAGTCGCGATGGCCTGCTCAGCGGAGTAAACGTGCAGTCTACAGCGACACTGGCCGACCTTACCGGTCTGCAGGTCATTGCCAGCGGCGGCGTCGCCGGGCTCGATGACATCCGTGCGCTCAAGCGCCATGAACACTACGGCATCGACGGCGTGATCATCGGGCAGGCCCTCTACACCAACGCCCTGGAGCTGCCGGACGCCATCGAAATTGGCAACGCCCCGCGTCTGCGCCGCAGTGCCGGTATCGTCCCCATCCGTCGCTGCCCCGCAAAATCGCCCGCCGGCCGGAACGAAGCACAGCTTCTGCTCCTCTATAACCACTTTTTTGAGGAGTGGCAGTTCCCCCGCGGGGGCGTTGAGCCGGATGAGAACGACCTCGAATGTGCTCGCCGGGAGTTTGCCATCGAGACCGGGCTGCCGATACGCAAGCTGTACGAGAACTGTCCAACCGCTCTTGACTTCACAGTCCACATTCGCGGTTACGA
>VYDA01000547.1 GCA_009843665.1 Caldilineaceae bacterium SB0675_bin_29
AAGGCCGACCATGCCGATGGTTGTGTAGAGGTGATCGCTGGCCTGATATTGGTGTGTGGCCGAATAGACCCCAATTGGGATGGCGATCAGCCAGGTGATGAGCAGGGTTGAGATAGAGATGACCATTGTAAGCGTCAGCCGTTCCCAGATGAGCTCGTTTACATCCTTGTTGTAAGCAAAGGAACGGCCGAAGTCGCCTCTTACGAAACCGGACACCCACTTCCAATATTGCACGTGGACCGGCTGATCGAGGCCGTACTGGCGCACGATCGCTTCGAGCTGGCGCTCGGTGGTTCTTGTTCCTTGCGCTTCCAGCTGGGCACGATAGACATCCATGTATGTGCCGGGCGGCAGATTGATAATCACAAAGCCCACAATCGAGACGAAGAACATCGTGACCAGCATATAGAGGAAACGCGAGAGGATGAACTTCTGCAAGGGCGGGCTCCGTCCTGCTACCTGGTTCGGGATTCAGACTGCCACATTATGCCAGAAAGCGGACGAAACGCCCGGCTCCCCGTTCTATTCGAGTTGTTCTGTCGTATAGCCAGTGCGGAGAGAGGACCATAGTAGCCGCTCCTCTCTCCGAGTTGAGCCATACATTCGTTTCGCTGCTTACCTAGCATACCTGGCCAAGGGACCGTCGGAGCCGAGGTCCAGTAAGGTCATTGGATAGCCTGTCAGGCAGTCGCAGAGTCGAGATTCCGCACTGCTTTCCTTATTCGGCGATGAAATAGACTTCGGGATAGGTCATTGCGCCTGGCATACCCAGCACCCACGGGCCCAACCAGCCGCCGAGCGGGATATCTTCGCTGGTAGGAACGTTGTGGAACTGGTTGCTGGCGATCACGATATTGGGTGGATCGGCGATGCCGCCCAACAGGAACGGGCCTTCGTCGATGTGGATCTGAATGATCTCGAACGTGAGTTCATCGCGTTTGGCGAGATCCGGTTCTGCGATGGCCTGCTTGTAAAGTTCCCACATGCGGAACATCGGGTCATCCACGGGAATCTCTTCGCGCGGGGGCGTGCGATCGCGCGGATCCAGGTCCAGCTCGGTACCTTCCTTGGGCGTTCCCTCAGCTGCCATCCAGGCGCCGTACAGGGGAGCCCAGCGCCCGCCGCTTCCGTAAGAGATCAGCCAGGCAGGATAGGTGAGCAGATCGGGACCGTCAGGGGCGCCGCCGCCGTACAGTCGAATGTCATAGGTGGCGTTAGTCGTCATCACGCCGACCTGGGAGCCGGGAATGGAATTGACATAGGCGTTGAGGCCAATAGCCTTCCAGTCTTCGGTCATGAGCTCGGCGGTCTCGATAAAGGCGGTGTTTCCTGCCGGGAAGTCGATGCGCACTTCCAGGGGTGAGCCGTCGGGGAGATCGCGGAAGCCGTCGCCGTCCTGGTCGGTGACATCGATTTCGTCGAGCAGGCTTGCAGCCAGCTCAGGGTCGTAGGTGACGGCTGACTCTCGCCATGCGACCAGGATTTCCTGGCCCATTTGCGAGCGGTTGAACTGGGCGGAGTTGGGGGACATGGTGCCGGTGCTGGCCTCGCCACCCAGACCGAGGAAGGTTATCTTGCGGATGCGCTCGCGATCCATGGCGTGGGAGAGGGCGCGACGGTACTGTGTTGTGCGCACGATGGCTCGTTTGGCGTCGTCGGGGTTATTCCAGTTGACGCCCCAAGCGGGGGCACCACCTGCGCCGTTGTCCCACAGGAGGACGCGGTAGTCGCCGTTGGACTCGTTTTCCTTCAGGACTGCCAGATCGCGCAGCGAGAGGTGGGGATGGGCGTGGAAGTTGACGTCGCCGCTGAAGATGCGCAGCTTCAGGACTTCGGCGTTTTCGGCGAAGGAGACTTCCATTCTGTCGATATAGGGCAGCTGATTGCCGGCTGTGTCGACTGCGTAGTAGTAGGGGTTGCGCTCGAGGATCATACGGTTGCCTGGTTCAAGCGCGACCAGCATCCAGGCATTCAGAACAGGCCGATCAGGGTTGTTCCACCAGTCCTGCTTTTCGGTGAATTCTTCGTAGTCGGCGGCATCGGAATAGTTGGGATGGAACTGTTCCAGATAGTGACGCGGATACGGCCCAAAGTTATAGGAGATACCGCCGTTGACGAATGCGGCCAGTTCTCTTTCGATCAGGGGAGAGGAGGCTGCAAACGAAAACCGGATGGTGTAGTCGTCAATTTTTTCGGCGGTCATGGGCTGGCCGCCTACGAGCGTCCAGGCGGGCATTGCCATGGGATGGTCGGGGTTAGCAGCCATGTCCTCCCACCAGAAGAGGACATCGTCATCGGTAAATGGGTGTCCGTCCGACCACTTGGTGCCTTCACGGAAGTAGAAGGTCCATTGGGAGGCATCTTCGTTGCTCTCCCAGGCTCTGGCCAGCCCGGGGCCGACAGCGGCGCCGCCATCTTGCCAGTGCAAGGGGGAATGGCCGTACATATACTGAGAGGTGTCGCGGAAGTCAGTGCTGGTCGTAGTACGTTTGAGCGTGCCGCCATACTGGCCGATTTCGATCCAGGGCAGGTCGATCACGAGTGGATCGATGGGAATGCGTTCCTCGAGGGGAGGCAGCTCGCCGGCTGCGACCATTTCGGCGAGCATTGGGGCTTCTTTGGCGGACATCATCGCATCGTCGGCGGCCTCTTGGGTGTCCTCGGAGGAGGCGGCTTCCTCAGCGGGCGCGGGCTCCTCTTCGGCGGCAGGTTGCTGGTCGCCGCCGCAGGCCGAGAGGACCAGTGCAAACACCAGCAGCAAGACCCACAGGGCCCTTGCGGTAGGGGTCACCTGGCTCGATCGGAATCTGAACATGGGAATCTCCTTTAGGTTTTTGAAGTCGCTCATGCCGAGACGAAGGATTGAGTCTCAGCCGGGCAAGTACCGGTCAATGGCGGACGTCGATGTGGTAGAACTCGGTGTGGTAGCCGGGCCAGCTGGTATTGCGGCGATCTGCTTCCGTTTCAGGCGGCACGGGCTGGGTGACCCAGGTGCCGCCGTCGACCGCTGCGGATCCCCTGGCCTGGTGACTGTAGATGAGTTCGGAACGGAGTCTTTCGAGATGTGGTGAGGCTTCGGCGGCGTTTGCGAGGTTGCGTAGTTCCTGGGGGTCGGTTTCGAGATCGAAGAGTTGCTCGCTGCCGCCGACCGGGAACCAGATGTATTTCCAGCGGCCGTCGGTGATGGCGTAGTTGCCGGGCCTGTCCTGACCGCCCAGGGCAGATTCCAAGTAGGGTCGCGGCTCGATCTCGCCTCGCGCCAGGGCGACAAGGTCGAGGCCGTCGACGTCGTCCGGGGGTGTGCCGCCGGCGGCTGCGACGGCTGTGGGTAGGATGTCGGCGAGGGTGACGAGTGAAGGGTTGCGGGTACCGTGCTGGCGGTTGTCCCAGCCCTGCGGCATACGCAGTGCGAAGGGGACGTGGGCTGAGGCTTCGTGGAAGAAGCCCTTGGCGCCGGCGTGGTGATCGCCAAGGTATTCGCCGTGATCTGAGGTGTAAATGATGAGGGTGTCGTCGAAGATGTCCATGTCCTGGAGGGCGGCGAAGATGCGGCCCATGTTGTAGTCGATCTGGGTTATGACGCCGTAGTAGGCAGCGCGCGCCTCGCGGATTATCTCGGGGGGCACGAGGTCAAATGACTGTTTTTCGCGCATGAGGCGAAATGCGTAGGGAACGTCTTCCCCATCACTCCAGTCGCCGAAGACGGGTGCGGGGATGTCACAGTTCCGGTACATGGAGTAGTAGGGTTCCGGGGGATCGATCGGGGGATGCGGCTTGGAGAAGGAGCACCAGAGGAAGAAAGGCAGGGTGGGGTCGCGGTGTTCGCGGATGTATTCTACGCACTGTTCGGCGGTCCAGGAAGTTAGTGTCAGGGCTTCGGGGACGGTGGCCATGCCGGGGTAGAGCTCGTTTTGGCCGAGGCCGTGGTGCATGGGCTGGACGTCGTAGCCGCGACGGGCCATGTGGCGGTAGTAGTCCTCGGGCAGGACCATTTCCTGGAAGCCGTGGCGGGCGCGCTGGGGCGTGAAGTGCATTTTGCCGATGGCAGCGGTCTGGTAGCCGAGATTACTCATGCAGGTCGGCAGCGTATTGCTGGCATCGGGGATGGCGCGGGAAGATGGCCCGTTGCCGGTCATGCCATGGGTGGTAACGTATTTTCCGGTCATGATCGACATGCGCGAGGGGACGCAGACGGGACAGTCGCCGTAGGCAGAGGTGAAGTCTATTCCTTCACGGG
>VYDA01000145.1 GCA_009843665.1 Caldilineaceae bacterium SB0675_bin_29
GAGCCACGCCCCCAGGCACGCGGCATGAAACGGAGTCAGACCCTGCGCCAGCAGGCCTGTGATGGCTCCGGCCAGAATGTCGCCCGTTCCGGCCGTAGCCAGGGCTGCTGTAGCAACCGGCAGGACGGCCAGGTCTCCGCCCGGCGCCGCGATCACCGTGTACGGTCCCTTCAACAAAACAACCACCTGCCATGCCGCGGCCCGCTCCCGCGCCAGATTCCAGCGATCGGCTGCCACCTCCTCCACCGAGCCAAAACCGCAAAGACGGGCCATCTCCGCCGGGTGCGGAGTCAGCACGCAGTCAGCCGGCAGAAGCGACGGCCAGTCGTCCACCTGCGCCAGATTGTTTAGGCCGTCCGCATCAATGACAGTCGGCGGCAGCGGAAGGGAATCGGCCGGCAACTGGTCCCGGCGGCGGATCGGACCGAACGGCGAGTCAGCCGCAGAATCCCCGTCCGCCTCGCTGCCGGAGGCAGTCCCCTGGCCTGACGCCGTAGTCTCCTCCGCAGAAGTCTCGCCGCCTGATCCCGCGAATGCTCTCGGCAACGCTGACGGCCGCTGTCGATGATTTCTACGCAGCAGCCGCTCCATGAATCCGCGCGTTGCGCTCTCCTGGCCCAGCCCGCAGCCTATGAGCAAGGCGTCATATTCCTCCAGCCTTGCGCTCACGTTGGCGGCCGCAGCCTCGTTTACCACGCCCAGATCGTGGCTGAGAAGAATCCAAGTCGGCTCAGATAATGCCGAAGACACAGGCACCCACACCGGCTGGGGAATCGCGCCGGTCACCAGCCCCGCGCCCACTCGCCCCATTGCCGCACAGCTGAGGTAAGCGGCCCCGGGGTAGTTGACGCTGCCCACAACCGCCATCCCCTTGCCAAAAGAACCCTTGTGACTGTTGCGGCTGCGCGTCGGCAAAAGACCGCGAACCTGTTCCGGCGTCAAGAAAAACGTCTGCAAATCGGCCGTCAACTCCTCAGGGATGCCGATATCCGCCACCGCCAGTTCGCCGATTACCCCCGCCCCCGGGAACTGAAAGTGCCCCGCCTTCGCGCAACCGAAGGTCACCGTCATATCGGCCGGCACCGTAACCGCATCGAGCGCACCGCTGTCCGCGTTCAAACCGCTGGGTACATCCACGGCGACCACTGCCAGCGGCGGCCGCGTTCCTCCTTCACCCGTTTCCATCGCGTCTTCAGAGCCGGCTTCATACGCCGAGTCTCCCTTAGTTGACATGCGATTCTTGCGAACTTCGATCACCTGTTGCAGGACGCCGGCCAGCTCGCCTTCGATCGGGCGGTTGGCGCCGGTTCCCAGCAGCGCGTCAACCACAATATCGGATTCGTCCAGCCACGCCCGAAGTTGCACCCCATCTTTGTCCTCTTCGGCGCTGTGCGTCGGCACATTTCGATCGAGTACCTTCCCCAAATGGCCCTCGTAGTCCTCTTTCGGCTTGGCCTTACCTTTCGGCGTCCCCTTCCTCCCTCTCTTTCCAGCCTCTCCTTCCTTTGCCGGAACCCCGCCCCTCGCCCACAGATAAACCCGGACACGATATCCGGCGTCGCAGAGATGACGCGCGCACACCAGCCCGTCGCCGCCATTGTTGCCCGGCCCCACCAGCACCAGCACGGAACGGTCCGCGCCCCCCGGATAGCTCTCCTGGATCGCTTCGGCCAGTGCAGTCCCCGCCTGCTCCATCATCGCCGCATAGCTCTGACCGCCCGCGTCGGCCTCCTTCTCCAGACGTTGCATCTCCGCAACCGAAACGATTCGTGTATGATCGGCGATCTCTCTCATGTTGTGCCTCGTAAAAAAGGGGAACCGAAGGCTCTACGCCACTCGTATCGGATGAGGTACCGGCTGGTTGAAGAGATAACCCTTCTCGTTGAAGGGAATCTCATCCGGCTGTGAATTGCCCGCTGCGTCCTTCGCCCGCGTCATGATCGTGTACTCCCCCGGCCGTGCATCCCACATGAATTCGAATCGAGCCCATGAATACCTCGAATCCCCTTCGCTTGGCTCGATGACGGTTGCACCGTTCCAGGTCGCCCCGAAATCATCGCTCCACTCCACCCTCTCAATAGGTCCGGCAGGCGACTGCGCGTAGCCGTGGATGCTCTGCTCCCCTGCCGCCAGATCAGCCGGCCGCGCCAGCGCCAGCGCACTCTTGATTGTCTGTACTGCTACCGGCTTGCCCAACGACTCCCCCTCCGGCGGATAGTCATCGCCGATCAGTGTGTAAGAGGTCGTGTTATTACGCGTCCAAAGCTGTTCAGTCGAGACGACAATCCCCCCCAGCCACTTGATGCTGGCGGCCCCCACCCATCCGGGTGCCAGCGCCCGCAACGGGAAACCGTGATCCTTTGGCAGGGGTTCCCCGTTCAAAGAGTAGGCGAGTAGCGTATCCTTATCCATCGCCTTTTCAACCGGCATCACGCGGCGAAATCCCTCCTCCGGAGAACCGCTGTCCAGCCCAACTAATAGCACGCTGACCGCCCCGTCCGTGATTCCCGCCCGAACCAACACATCATGCAGCGCCGTGCCCGTCCATCTACCGTTGCCGACCGCGCCGGTCCCCCACTGCGTTCCTTTGGCCGCCTGTCCCTTTACCAGGTCGAACATGGACCGATGGTTGCCCGCACACTCCAGGTAAGAAACAAAAGTCCGGCTGGGCATATCCAGAATATCGGCGTAGGTCAACGACAGCGGACTGGCGACAGCGTCGCCTTCAATCGCAAGCCGCCAGTCGGCAGCGTCCACGTCCAGGCTGGCTGAGTTGTTGCGTACAAAAAATTGCCGGCTGGGAGTGATCAACCCCTCCATATTCTCCAGACGCGCCTCCAGATTCCCGCCGCCGTGATCGATAAACGGCGCCGGGTCCTTGTAGTATAGGGGAGCGTCTGTCGTGATCTCTTCCGCGCCGGTGGGGGCTGTGGTGGGCAGCGGCAGTCCTGTGCAGGACGCTAGCACAGCCGTCGCCCCTCCGGCCGACAACAGCTGCAGGAAGCGACGTCGCGTCATTCCCCGACCGTGAGCGAACTGCCAGAGCCCTGCTCCTTCACCTACGTTCTCTTGCCGCGCCAATCTCTCTGCCGCCATCTTCGTTCTCTCCTGACTGCGACCTACACCCAGTGAGGCAAAACGCCAGTATGGGCGCCGTAAGACCGCATCCGCCGTCTGCAGCACAGCATTCAACTCGGCCTGCCAAATCGCAGCAGATACCCATTACAGTCGCGTATCGCGAACTCCCTCATCCCCCACGGTTCGTCCGTCGGCTCCCGTTCGATATGAACACCCGCCGCCTGGTACCTCTCATAGAGGCCGTCAACATCCTCCCCCATAAAGACATAGAACCCCACCGGCGGTTTCTCCGGCAACGGCTGGTCTGTAAGAGAAAGCTGAATATGCGCGCCCTCCGACGTCCATTCGCCCAGGTGGATGCCCCCGTGCGTTGGCGGGTTCCCATACAGGAATCCGACCGTGAATCCCAGCTTGTCGCAGAAATACTCCGCCGCGGCCTGCACATCCGGCACAGCCAGAATAGGCGCCAGCAGGTACGCAGCCTGCGCATTGCCCGCCAGTTGCCCCGTGCGCCACTGCTCCGCCGTGATGCCATAGGTGAGCTTATCATGGCCGGTCTCGTCCTGATGATACTTCTGCCGCATCCTGCCCCGGCGTCTGAATCCCACCTTCTCAGCCACACGCACAGATGCCCTGTTCTCTTCACTGATCCACAGCTCCACCCGGTCCAGCCCCATCTCGTCAAAACCGTAGTCCAGCACCGCCCGCACAGCCTCGCTCGTATAGCCATTTCCCCAATGGTCAGGGTGCAGAAAATAGCCCATCCCCGGAACGCCCGCGTTGCCTATGTAATCGACATATCCCAGCGCCGGGCCGCCCTCCGCAGTGCGCACGGTCCAAACCGTCCCTGGCCCGTCGAGCATGCCATCGACCATCTTTTTGGTCTCGGCCTCTGAGCTGTGCGCCCCATCGTCCATAAACCGCATCGCTTCAGGCCTGCGATACGCGTCAAAAAGGTCCTCCGCATCGTCCGGCGCAAGGGGTCGCAAAACTAGTCGCTCAGTTCGAAGTGTTGAATGCATCGTATCGTCTCCAAAATGCCTTGTCGTCCATCAAATTGTCTGTGCCAAAATCTGTCGATTCGGCCTCGGTCTATCCGCGTCCGCGCCGAATATAAGCACCCAGTCTTCTCTCTCCTCACTCCTCTCCACTCTC
>VYDA01000150.1:0-2784 GCA_009843665.1 Caldilineaceae bacterium SB0675_bin_29
GCCCAGCCAGTTCGACCTGCGCATCGTCCATTACGGAGAGAGTTCGGTCCAGGTGGCAGGGATCGTCTCCCTGCAACTTCCGGATTAGTTTCTCTTGGTGGTCAACTTCATGGCCGCACCGCCAACAAAACGAAGCGAGGGCTTCTTCTCAACAGTTACCTTTGGCCTGAGGCCCCGCGATGAAGCAGAGAACAGAGGGTGGATTACGTAGAATACGACGGAAATGCTCCGGAGTATGAAGAGATGGTTGAGGCTGTGAGAAACCCCGGTACATTGAGTGTGATCCGAAGGTTCAGACCACACGCCGACCTCCAGGGAATTCGCGCCGACTATTACAATCTTACCGACCTCCAGGGCCAGCCCTTGGCCGGACTTCTGGTGCTGATGGACCGGCGCGGACGGCCCGTGCGCGCCGAAATCCATATGAACAACAACACGGCGGATGCTCTCTACGAGATCGCCCTGCGCCAAAGTCTTCGCCTCATCGAAGACCGCTACAGAAGTGAACGGCCTATTCGTCTCTACCCTCTGCGCATGCAGTTGAATAGCGATCCGCTTTCCGTCCAGCCCAGGGGTAGCGCCCACAGCGCGGGCATCGCGCCCGCCCCGGCGTCGAGCAACCCTCTGATTCTGGTCGGTGCCCTGCTCCTCGCAATCTCCGCGCTCTTCAGCGGCTGGTTCCTCAACGAATGGCTCTCTGGAGAACTGACCCAGTCCGGTTCCCCTGCAACGCTTTCGGCCGGGTCCGCCTCTTCGGCCGCCGGACAAAACGTTCTCATCGTCGAAACCAATGGGCTGCCTCCCAGCCGCAATGCAATCCCGATGAATGTCGGCGATCGTATCCGTCTCTTGCCCGAGTACAAGATCTCACTCCGCAGCGAAGCCGGGGCCCAGGCCGGCGTCATCGTTACCCACCTCCAAGACGCCGATCCCATGACAATTCTCAACGGCCCCATCTGGCTCGAAGGCAACACCGATACCATCGTCTGGTGGTATGTGCGCGTCGACAGCGGCGCCGAAGGCTGGGTACCGGCCAATACAAGTGAATTGACACTCTTGGAACCTTTCTCCCAATAAACAAGGCCTGTCTGGCAACGCCTCTTATGTCCGAGAACCAACAAACGCAGCCTAACGTGATCGTAGTCGTCGCCGATACCTTGCGCACAGCCTTTCTCGGCTGCTACGGCAACGACTGGATACACACGCCTTCAATCGACCGCTTCGCCCAGCAGAGCGTCCGCTTTACACGTGCCCATCCCGAATGTCTCCCCACCATCCCCACTAGGCGCACCCTGCATAGCGGCCGCCGCGCCTTCCCCTTCAACGACTACCGGCCGGTCCCGTGGGACAACGTCTACCTGCCCGGCTGGCAGCCGATGAACACCGGGGAAAGCACGATCGCCGAAACGTTGCAGCAGGCCGGCTACCACACCGGCTTTGTCGCTGACGTACCCCACTATTTCGTTCCCGGCATGAACTTTACCCGCGGCTTCCAGCAGTGGGAGTTCGTCCGCGGCCAGGCCGAAGACCGCTGGCATGCCGTCGCCGACGCCGACCCAGCCCTTCTCGACCGCTACCGCGCCGGCGCCCCGGACCGGATCGCCGCACACCTGGTCAATGTTCGGCCCCAGCTCCCGGAAGAAGAGTGGCCGACCGCCCGCACCTTCCAATGGGCCATCGACTTTCTGCGCCATAACCACCCACCCGGCCGCAACAAGGACACCTCCCCTTTCTACCTCTATGTAGACAGCTTCACCCCGCACGAAACCTGGGAAGCCCCCCTCCACTACTATGACCTCTACGGCACTCGCGCCCAACGCGAACCGATCTGTCTGACCGCCGCCTACGGGCCTTTCGCCGATCAGTACGATGATCGCATCCCCAGCATCCGCGCCAACTACGCCGGGCTCGTCACCATGGTCGATTCCTGGTTCGGCCGCCTACTCAATACTGTCGACCAGCTCGGACTGCGCAACAACACACTGGTCTTCTTCTTCAGCGATCACGGCACCAACTTCGGAGAAAACCCGGACGGGATCATGGGAAAGCCCGCCGACTACATGTACCCCGGCACCATGAACATCCCTCTGCTTATGCGCCATCCCGCCGGCGTAGGTGCAGGACAGGTCCGCGACGAATTTGTCTACACATTGGACGTGCCCGCCACAATCCTTGCCGCCGCCAGCCAGCAGTCAGCCGACCCCGTTGAAGGCCAGAGCCTTCTGCCCCTTCTCGAGGAAAACGGCGAATTCGCTCGCCGTGAATATCTCACCTGCCGCTATGGCAACGCCGTCTGGTACCGCGATGACCGCAGCTGGTTCTTCGACGCCGTCGACTGGCAGACGCCTTCCAACGGGCGCCAGCCTATCACGCGCCTGTTCGATCTTGAGACCGACCCCGACTGCCGCCTGAACATAGTCGGTCACAGCCCGGAGCGCGTCGCCTTGGCACGCCAGCGAATCCTCGCCGACGCCGGCGGTCATCTCAACTACTATCAGCGTCAGGATTCCACCGACGCTCTCGGGCGTCCGCAGTTTTCCAGCAGGTAGCTACTGATTCTCTCGGGGTCGGTGACCGCTGGCAACTCCGCCAACCGGCCCCAGTCAACTGGAGTTCTTCAAATGCCCACGATTGCTGCCGATCGACTCGAACGGATCGCGGGACGGCTCATGCAGGCCGCCGGCGCCTCCTCCGCAGAAGCCGCTACCATCGCCCGCCACCTGATCGCCGCCAATCTCGCCGGCCACGACTCCCACGGTGTCATCCACGTCTCCGGCTACATCG
>VYDA01000150.1:2794-4226 GCA_009843665.1 Caldilineaceae bacterium SB0675_bin_29
ACACAGGAGAGCCGCGCCACAACCGTCGTGGACGGAAACTGGGGCTTTGGATTCACCGTTTCCGAACGCGCCATGCAGCTGACCATCGACAAAGCTCGCCGCGAAAACGTCGCCGCCGCCACAGTCGTCCGCCAGGGCCACGTCGGACGCCTGACCGACTATCCCCTGATGGCCGCCGAAGCCGGCATGATCGGGCTCATGACCGCCGACTCCGGCCGCGGCCCCAAGAGCGTTGCCCCCTTCGGCGGGCGCGAACCCCGCCTCGGCACCAACCCGATCTGCATCGCCGTCCCTTCCAACCTCGATGGCCCTTTCTACATCGACATCGCTACCTCCGCCGTCGCCGGCGGCAAACTGGGCGTTGCCATCCAGCGCAACCAGTCCATTCCCACCGGCTGGGTGATCGACAGCGAAGGCCGCGCCTCCACAGACCCTGCCGCCTCACGCAACGGCGGCGCCATGCTGCCCCTTGGCGGCTCGGAAGGACACAAAGGCTACGGTCTTTCTTCCATGGTCGAAATACTTTCAGGGTTGCTGACCGGCCTGGGGTTTGGGATCGAACCGACCGGCCGCCACAACGACGGCTGCTTCATGGCCGTCTTTCAGGTCGACGCCTTTCGCCCTTTGGAACAGTTCAAACAGGAAGTAACCGAATTCGCCCAATACTTGACGGCAACACCGCCTGCCGAGGGCGTCGAACGCGTCTACTACCCCGGCGAACTCGAATACCTGCGGACCCAGAGGGGTCGCGAGGATGGCATCTTCGTAGAAGAGAAGACCTGGCAAAGGCTTGCCGAGCTGGCCGGCGAACTTGGCGTCGACGAGGACTTTTCTTCTGATCAAAATGGCCGGTGACCAATTCCGCCCCTGCCGTAAACCGCCAACTGCCCCGTGCAGACCTGGTCTTGGGGTCACCGGGACTGGCAGACCGCCTAGCCCGTCTATTGCCCCGCCGCCAGCACCGGTAGGGGCACCCCTTGTGGGTGCCCTCGTACGCACCCCAATCTTGGACTGCAAATGAAATGCAGGGCAATCGCATCAAAAACGGTGATATAATAGCCCTGTGCCCAATTGCGAATAGGCATTGCTGAGAGCGTACCGTCATGAATCCATGGCGCCCGCTGGCTGGGAATCTGAAGGCGAAGCAAGGCCCATACAAGACTGTAAACTGCCCAGTACCCAACGAAAACAGCGAGGATTCGTGCTCGAAGTCATGCGCAAAAAACCTTAACCAGGAAAACTGCCCGCTCCGACCCGACTTTTCACGACCTGACCCGACTTTACCCGACCCTGACCTTCCGGATCCGACCACCTGCCCCCATCGCCAGAGAACCGGCATGAGTCTGTCGTCTGTTGGAGTGGTGGAAGAGCATCGAAGAGAACTTGCCAGAACCGGGAACAGGCTCCAAACACGCAAAAACTGATGCAAAAG
>VYDA01000380.1 GCA_009843665.1 Caldilineaceae bacterium SB0675_bin_29
CCCTTGCGTCAGGTGATTTGCAACACGCATTCCCCTGTACTCATAAGCCACCCGGACATCTTGTCCCATGTCCTCTTTGCTCACTTGGCCCCTCGTACAGACTCTGAGGGCTACAGCCAGTTCCCTCCAGTAACTCGCATGGTGCCTGTCATTCCCGATCCTTTGCAACCAACTCTACCAATCCCCGAAGAGGTGCAGAGCTTTACCCTAAGCGAAGTGCAAAGCTACCTGAAAAGCGCCGATCTGCACGCGGCTCGGTCACACTTGGGGGCGCAAATGGCCCGCGACAACGGCGAGGTCATCGGCAAAGATGAAACAGAGGAAGTCGTCTAAGGGTTCTAAGTCGGCACCACACGTCGCCTCTGAAATCAACTCGTTTCCGGCACCCTAAAATTCGTTCAGCTATCCGAAAATGGAGTAAAATAGGAGCATCATGCCTAATATTCAACCTTCTGTCTTGCGAGAAGTCGGCTATCAACTTTTTGAAGCTTCAGGCTGCACGCCCGAAGACTCTCACGCTGTGGTTGACCACCTCGTTGAGTCAAATCTATTCGGCCATGACTCCCACGGCGCCATTCGCTACTACGACTACACGCGTGCGATTCGTGAGGGACGCTTCCAACCCCAGGCAACCCCTACCATAGTGCGCGACTATCCGAGTACTGCTGTCGTGGATGCAGGTGGAGCTCTGGGCCAGGTCGGCGCCACCTTTGCAATCAATCTGGCGATCGAGAAAGCCCGCCAGCACGGTCTGGCCACTGTCACTCTGCGCAACACAAGCCACGTGGGCCGCGCCGGTGCTTACCCCCTGATGGCGGCTCGTCAGGGCAACATGATTGCGTTGGCATTCGTAAATGCCGGGCGGCTAGGCTACCAGATTGCCCCGTTTGGCGGGCTGGAGGGTCGCTTAAGCACAAACCCCATCGCGTTTTCCGCGCCGCGCCCAGACACAGACCCGATCCTTGTCGATTTGACAACCTCCGTCGTTGCCGAAGGTAAGGTTCGAGTCGCAATCAATCAGGGCAGTCAGGTGCCTGAGGGATGGCTGATTGACTCCGAAGGCAATCCAACGACCGAACCAAACGATTTCAGAGCCGACCCGCCCGGGGCCATCCTGCCGCTGGGAGGCGTGGTAGCCCACAAGGGCTTCGCCCTCGGTCTTGTGGTAGAATTGCTGGGTGGCGCGCTCAGCGGTGAGGGCTGTGCCGACGGCTCTCGGACCATGAGGAGCAATGGCGTTCTTTTCACCGTCTACAACATCGAACACTTTACAGAGCTCTCTACCTACTACGATGAAGTTGAGGGCTTGCTCCGTCACGTCAAGTCCAGCCGACTCGCACCGGGATTCAAGGAGATTTTGGCGCCGGGTGAGCCAGAATTTCGCAGCGCACAGCGCAAAGAGAAAGATGGCATCGAAATCGACGAAACGACCTGGGCCCACATTTGCCAGGAAGGACGAATTCTGGGTCTGGATCCGGACAGCTGGTAAGAGACTTCGAATCCCGCCGTCCAATCCAATTGTGCACGAACAGGGCCGTAAGCTACGCTGAAAGGAGCAAACCATGGAACAGATGACTTCAAAACAGCGTTTTCTGGCTGGACTGAACGGCGAACCCGTGGACAGGCCGCCGGCGGCCAGCATAGTGTCCGTGATCACTTACGAGTTGATGGACATAACCGGCGCCCACTTCCCCCATGCCAACATTGAGCCCGAACCTATGGCGACCTTAGCCGCCGGTGCCCATGAAGTGATGGGCTTCGACAGCGTGATGCCGATATTCAGCATCGCACAAGAGGCGATGGCACTCGGCTGCCAGGTTGATTGGTCGGATACGGACATGATGCCCAACCCAACAGATGCGCCCTGGGCCGACCGTGACGTCGATATCGAACTGCCTGATGGCTTCCCCGATTCCTTCCTGGAAGACAAATATGTCAAGTGTTCCATAGACGCCATCCGCCTCCTGAAACAGCACTTCGGCGACGACGTGATGGTACTTGGCAAGGTGATGGGACCTTGGACTCTCTCCTACCACTGCTACAACACGCAGGAATTCTTGTTCGATACGATCATGGACCCAGACCGCGTTCGCAAGTCCCTGGAGACTCTGGCGCCCGTGCCGGTTGCCTATGCGTCAGCACAGCTTGAGGCTGGTGCCGACGCCATCGTCTGGGCGGATCACGCGACCGGGGACCTGGTTCGAAACACAATGTATCGTGACTTTCTCCTGCCTCATCACCAGAATTTAATTCCCCAAGTCGATGCGCCCGTCATCTTGCACTGCTGCGGCAAAACCCTCGACAGGGTCGAATACTTCAGTGAAGCCGGATTTGCTTGCTATCACTTCGAGTCTGCCAACCCTCCCGATGAAATGGTCGAAAAGGCGGCCGGCAAAATGAAGTTGACTGGCAATGTCAACACCCCCATCACTCTGTACTCTCGAGGGCCGGCAGAAGCACGCGCCGAAGCGCAAGCCGCCATTGACGCCGGTGTGGACATCATTGCCCCTGAATGCGCAGTACCTTTGCAGGCACCGGTCGCCAATCTCAAGGCAATTGTGGAAACGTGCGTTGACAACCCTAAACACTAGGAGCCCTGAATCATGAGCCGCGAAGAAGAAATCAAAGAAGGGCTGTACGAGCACACCTTAGTCGGTGAAGCCGCCGAGGTTGTCGAGTTGACGCAAGAGGGTATTGATCTGGGTATGGATCCGCTCGATATCCTCTTTGGCGCACTTATTCCTTCCTTGCAGGAAGTTGGCCGCCTCTTTGAAATCGGCGAATACTTCGTGCCCGAAATGCTGGTCGCGGCGCGTGCCATGCAAGGGGCAATGGCATTGTTACGGCCTCTACTGGTCGACAAAGGAGCCGAGCCGATTGGCAAGGTCGTCATGTTGACTGTAAAGGGCGATGTGCACGACATTGGCAAGAATCTGTGCAATATCATGTTGGAGGGAGAAGGCTTTGAAATCGTCGACTTGGGCGTCAATGTCAAGCCGGAAGATGTGGTCGCCGCCACACAGGAACACCAACCACAGCTCCTGGGATTCTCCGCGTTCTTGACAACAACCATGCCCTTCTTTAAGTCCAATCTGGCCGCGCTGGCCGATGCCGGACTGCGAGACTCTGTAAAGGTAATGGTTGGAGGGGCTCCCGTTACACAGGAGTACGCCGATAGCGTTGGCGCCGACGGTTTCGCTCCGGATGCCAGCGCCGCTGTGCGCTTGGCCAAGCAACTCATGGTCGACATGGGCTACGACGTCAGCATGGGGGGCGACGACGGTGAGGGCGCTACCGCTTTGGCCAGCGCCGTCCAGGCCGTTGAGGAGCTTATGGTCAAGTCCGGACAGCATGAAGAGTAACCCTACATGAACACAGTGATCTCGTCCGCCAAGCAGACTGTAGTCATAGGCCCCGACCACCCCTTTGTTATTATCGGCGAACGCATTAACCCCACCGGCCGCAAAGTCCTCACCAAGCAGATGATCGAACGCGACATGACCATGGTCTGTCGTGACGCGCGTCGGCAGGTAGAGGCGAAAGCACATGTGCTCGACGTGAACGCAGGCGTGCCTGTGGACGGAGTCGAACCGGCAATCCTCCGTCAAGCGATTCAGGCCGTTCAGCAGATTGTGGACGTGCCTATTTCTATCGACTCATCAGTAGTTGAAGCCTTGGAGGAAGGCCTGGCTGTTTATCAAGGCAAGGCCCTGGTCAATTCGGTCACTTACGAGGAGGAGAGGCTGGAGACAGTACTGCCACTGGTCAAGAAATTCGGCGCGGCTGTCGTCGGCGTCGCCAATGACGATACCGGAATCTCCAACGATCCGCAGGAACGGCTTCAAATCGCAACACAAATAGTAGAGCGCGCCGCGGACCACGGCATACCGCCGGAAGACGTGATAATCGACCCACTGGCCTTGACTGTAAGCGCCGATGACAACGCCGCTCTCGTCACGCTGGAGACCATTCGCCTGATTCGCGAGAACCTTGGCGTCAATATGACTTGCGGCGCCAGCAACATCTCGTTCGGCCTTCCATGGCGTCCGACTGTAAACGCCGCGTTCCTCTCGATGGCGATAGCGGCAGGACTGACCTCAGCCATCACAAATCCTCTTGAGGCGGAAATCCGGCACACGATATACGCCGCCGACCTGCTAATGGGACACGACGCCTATGCGGGAAACCTGATTCAGGCATTTCGATCGGAACGAAAGCGCCAGCAA
>VYDA01000206.1 GCA_009843665.1 Caldilineaceae bacterium SB0675_bin_29
GGTACTGATCCTCGGTGAAGGCCAGGTCAGTGTAGCCGTCTATGGTGACGCGGTTGTCGTCGTAGAGGTAGATAAGTTTGCCAAGGCGCAGGTGGCCGGCGAGGCTGGCCGCTTCCTGGGCGACGCCCTCCATGAGGTCGCCGTCGCTGACGATGGCGTAGATGTAGTGCGATACGACGTCGTGGCCGGGCCGGTTGAAGGTGGCGGCGAGCCACTGTTCGGCGATGGCCATGCCGACGCCGTTGGCGAAGCCCTGGCCGAGAGGACCGGTGGTGGTTTCGACACCGGGCGCGTGACCGTACTCTGGGTGGCCGGGGGTCATGCTGCCGTACTGGCGGAAGTTCTTAAGCTCCTGGAGGGGCAGATCGAAGCCGGTCAGGTGGAGCAGGGAATAGAGGAGCATGGAGCCGTGGCCGGCGCTGAGGATGAAGCGGTCACGGTTGTGCCAGTCGGGGTTGGCCGGGTTGTAGCGCAGGTGCCGGCGCCAGAGAGTCAGGGCGGCGGTGGCCATGCCCATGGGCAGGCCGGCGTGTCCTGAGTTGGCGGCCTGGACGGCGTCCAGCGCGAGCATGCGAATGGTGTTGACTACATTTTCTTCCAGGTCCGGGTCGAGGGTGGGGCTTTCGAAAGGCAGGGGCGCTACGCCCTGGCCGTTGGTATTGGGTGACATCGGTGGCAGAGTCCTTAGCGTGAATGGTAGCTTTCAGCCAGCGGCGCGTTGGGAACATATTGGCCGCAGAGATTTCTACGAATTATAGCGCGATCGCAGGAAGATCGAAAGATTGTGCCTTGTACAGGTCCGAGAACAGGCCGCCACGCCTCAGAAGTTCAGTGCGGCTGCCCATCTCCACGATTCGGCCCTCGTCAATGACCAAAATGCGATCTGCATTGAGAATTGTAGTCAGCCGATGGGCGACGACGATGGCGGTCCGTCCCTCGCGTGCGTTTTCGAAGGCGGTGCGGACCTTCTGCTCTGTGAGGGCGTCGAGTGCGGAGGTGGCCTCGTCGAGCAGGAGGAGCCGGGGGCGCTTGAGGAGGGCGCGGGCGATGGCGAGGCGCTGGCGTTCACCGCCGGAGAGCGTCTGACCGCGTTCGCCGATGACGGTGCAGTAGTCGCGGGGCAGGCTGGTGATGAATTCATCGATTTGTGCTGTGCGGGCGACTTCGATGACGGCGCCGGCATCTTCGTCAGTGCGGGGATAGTTTACGTTGCGGCTTATGCTGTCGTTCCAGAAGAACAGGTCCTGGGATACGAGGCCGATCTGACTGCGCAGCGAGGTCAGGGAAAGTTCCTGGAGATCGATCCCGTCCAGCGTGATGGTGCCTGACTGTGGCGTGTAGAAGCCCATGATCAGGTCGATTATGGTTGACTTGCCGCCGCCACTAGGACCGACGATGCCGACGAACTCGCCGCACTCGATGCGGAAGGTGAGGTCGCGTGCGCCGAAATCGCCGCGGCCGTAGTCGAAGGAGACGTTGTTGAAGGCCAGTGCGGCGCCGGCAAGGGGAGGCTTGCTTGCGCCGCTCTCCTCCTGTGAGGCGTCTCCGGATGTCAGGACCGTCAGGCCGGATGGTTCATGGGGGAGGGCAAAGAGAGCATCCACTTTTTCGGCGTTGACGCGAGCCTCCTGCAGGTTGACGTGTGTGCCGAGCAGAGACTGCAGGACGGCGTAGGCGCGGGGAAGGTAGGCGGCGAAGGCGACGAGACTGCCTATGGTCAGCCGGCCCTGGATGATCTCGAAGGCGCCGTACCCGAAGACGAGGCCGGCGGCGACGTAGTTGACGGTTTCCGGCAGGACTATGCGTATCAGTTCGTGGAAAGCCATGACTCTGGCTTTGATGCTCCGATGCTTCACGAGCCAATCCTGCCAGCGCGCTTTTTCATAAGGCTCGGCGTTGAAGGCCCGGACTGTGCGCATGCCGGGGAAGAATTCGTTGAGGTAGCTCTGGCCGGCCTCTAACGTATTGGAAAAGTTGCGTTCGAGGGTTTGGGCATGTTTGCGCGTCTTCTTTGTCAGGAGGAACGAGAGAGGGAAGGCGAGCAGCGCCAGAATGGTGAGGCGCCAGTGCAGCGCGGTCATGGCGGCGAGCGTGCCCAGGAGGAGGATGGCACTCATTGCCAGTGGCAGCAGATGGTTCCCGACGAAGACGTCGCCGATTCGGCCGCAGCTGCGAGTCAGGCGATGAAGATGCTCTCCGGTCTTGAACCGCTCGAGGTCGGCGAGGCGAACGCGCAGGAGGTGGTCGAACAGGTCGCGGCGCAGGCGTTCGGAGACGCTTTCGCCAATGTAGGCGCGCAGGTAGTGGTTGGCGGCGTTGAGGCCTGCACTGAGGACGGGCACGATTACCATGCCGACGAGGAGGAGGCCGATGAAGCGCAGGTCGGCTGCGGGAATGGCGGTGTCGATGAGTAGTTTGAAGAGGAACGGTTGGATCAGACCGATGGCCGTACCGATGAGCGCGAGAGCGAAGAGGAGGGTTATGCGGGGAGTCTGTTTTTTCAGCTCCTCTTTGAGGAGGGTGAAGGCGGATTGGGTCAGTGCGGTACTGGTTAGTGGGCGCATCCGATTCTCCCGAGGTCGGCCATTATCGAAAACTGGCGGGCGCGGCACGGGTAGATCTTATCATGGGCGTCAAGGGGGATGGCAGGGCGTGCGTTCCAGATGAAGGGTGGGATTAGTCTAGCCAGCAGATGATGCAAGCGGCGGCTGAAAACATCTGTCGGCTGTTGGAGAGACGCAGGGCAGGCGCCAAGGCAGGGCTTACCGGGAGATCCGTTGAATGGGGGCACAGGGCAGGCCTTGTGCCTGCCCCTACAGGACCGTCTGGGGAGAATACTATTGGGTTGGCGCGGTGATGTGGAAAAACCAGCTCAGTGGGTAGCCAAGGCGGGGCCGTTGCGGGGGGCGAGAACTGCAGTGGCCAGTGGTGAGTGAGGAATGGTGGAGCTATTGATCGGGGACAGTTGTGGGGGCCGGAAATGGGTTCCTCTCTACCTAAGACATGCCAAAGTTTGCCCCCATTATGGGATGCACATCTACTCTACGGAAACCCTTTCACGAAGGCTGCCACTTGCCCTTGGTACAGAAACACGGTTTGGTACTTCCGGTACTTTGGATACAATAGATGATGAAACAAAGAATGCTTCACAGCAGCCACACCGTAGTGACCCACTCGACAAAGGATGTCATCTCCGTCTTCTTGGTCTTCGCGTTGCGCGAGTGGTCAATCGTCAGCACGACGGCAACTTCATTGGTTGGCAGACGGACCTACGGGTGCTGTTGTGGCTGACCAGTTTGTCTGTGCCATCAGGGGGCACTTCATGGGTCCAGATCAACTGCCTGAGGCAGGGTCAGCGCTGAAGGCGAATTGGGGAAGAGCCATAGCGCTATCGGTGGGGCTGATTGCCCTTCTGGCATTTGGAACTTATCTCAACTATACCCAGGGGGAAACTCGCGACTCCTCAGTTGCCGAATCCTCATCGGGGGCCGAACTTGCCGCGACACCTGTGCCAACGCTTACGTTTACGGAATGGAGGAGTGAGGCCGAGACGATCTCCTACGACACGCTCTTGGGCGATGCTGATCAGAACGAAGGCAAGACCGTCTACTTTCGTGGACAGGTAGGGCACATAGCCTCGGCGACCGAGAGTTATATTGAGATGTGGGTGTATGTGGCGCTCGACGATCGAATAGAAGGCTGGGGTGAGGACCAGGTGGTGTTGCATTACCGCAACTTCCCCGCAGGTGTCAATGTGGAGGACATAATCTCCTTTGTGGCGGTCATGGACGGTGTCGATCCTGTTCATCACGTGCCAGAACTGACCGTAAAGGCGCTGGAGGTCGAATAGAAGGAAGCCTGCCGACCCACCAGGAAGAGTCAGCGAGACCTTATTGTAAGCCTCAAGCCTGCGCTTTGTCGCAGGCTTTTCTTTCTGTGTCTTACATGTTTACGAGGGGTTGCCAGGCCTGAAACAGTAAGCCCGGACAGGGGGGCAGTCTTGCAGGACGATAGGCGCCGCTAGGGAAAGTAGCGAGCTTCGGAGGATGAGGTTTGTGCATTCGGTTTGGACGCAGTAAACAGCAGGTACAGTTTTAATGGCTGCATAAGCGTGGTGTCGGTCATGACCTCAAAAAGCAATGCAAGCCTGAACAGTAACGTCGAAAACGCCAAGTAGAACGGGCTACCCACGCTCATGACCTTGGGGTTCACCAACCCTACACGCT
>VYDA01000472.1:0-3958 GCA_009843665.1 Caldilineaceae bacterium SB0675_bin_29
CTTAGACGCATATTCGACCGCCCGCCATTGATTGACACGAACACGTCCTTCAGTCCGGAAATCCCTCAGCCGGACGATGGAGGAGGGACCGCCCCGGTTTCCAGGTCTGAATGTCCCTGAACCCGGCCTGAGACACTGCGAAAAAAGCCTAGTGTCCGCGGTGTCCTTCGATCCAATGAAATCAAGAGGTCTTTCTGAGAAGAAACCAGCGTGAAGGGCGAGAAGCCGGGGTGGAGGAGATACCTATCTCCTCAGTCACGATCTTCAGTTTGTTTTCGAAAAGCGCTGCAACCTCTCCTTCCCGCATTCCCCTGGCCCCAGGCCCGTCAGAACTATTTCTGTCAAATACGTAGAGGTGAAAGTATCCATCGTCAGTCAATGCACGGTGGATACCTGCGGCGTATGCAGGGCGAAGTTCGTCCGGCAGGCTGTGAAGGCAGCCAATATCCAAGGCATATACCGCCCCCAGCCTGTCTAAAGGAAGCCTGCTGACATCGGCCTGCACGAAAGTGGCGTCGCCCCCCGAATTGAGCAGTTCTCGGCGGCCGGTGGTATTTCGCCTGCGAAGTGCCAGTTTCAGCGCCTGCCCGGAGAGGTCGAACCCGATTGCGCATAGTCCTTGCTTCGCCAAAAAGAGCGTGTTCAAGCCTGTACCACAGCCAATATCGAGAGCGAATTCGCCCGCAGCGGGTCTGGGCCGTTCCTCCCAGAACCTCTGAACTTCCGGTGGCGTTATTCCGGTATCCCATGGCGTTTGCCCGCTGCGGTAGCGTTCATCCCAGTGGGCCCGCATCTCCTGCCCGTTCTCAGAGTGCATGAGTCGGCCCAGTCACTGGCCCCTCCGCAAATTGCTCGCCAACGGCTGTACTCCCTCATTCGCGAGCCTGCGACTCGTCAGTGGATCCCGCAATATCATGTGCATAACCTCTGGCTTCCTCAAAGCTATCAAAGTCCTCAGTGATAAAATCGATGATTCTTTCGGCAAGGACTACTGGCGACTCGACCATGGGACTATGGCCGACGCCTCTCAATATTTCAAGATTGGACGCACCAGGGATTGCGATGAGGGAGCGGGTGGCAGCATCTCTTTCGATGATCACGTCCTCTGTTCCCAGCAGTAGGAGGGTTGGTAATGTCAGCCTGTGCGCCTCCTCCAGACGGTTCCAGCGCCCCAGCGCCTCGGCCACGGCAGTAAAGGCAGCAGGGGCCATGGAAGCTGCATCGTCCACCAACCGCTCGAAAAAGCTTTCAAATTCCTTCTCGGACATAGTGGGAGGAGGAGCTGAGGGGAAGAGCGTAGAAAGAGCCTGCTGCAACATGGAGCGATCACTGCGCATTTGAGTGAGCAACTGCAACCCTTGCAGGGGAGTGAAAGCCCCTTCGATTGGCACGCTGTCGACAAGAATCAGGCTGCGCAACCGCCGGCTGTAGCGCAGAGCGTATTCGATGGCGATGGCGCCTCCACTGCCGTGCCCCACAAGGTCAAAGTCCGACAAAGCAAGGGACTGTGCCAGTTCGGCGATATCTTCAGCCTGGTCTTCAATTTCATACCCGTCCTGTGAATGTGTGCTCTGGCCACAGCCCCGGAGATCAGGTGCAATCGCATATATGGAGTCTGGCAGGATGGCGAAAAATGGTTCCCACCAGCGGCTGGTGGCGTGTGAACCGTGGAGCAAAAGGAGGGGGACTCCGTCTGTGCTCCCGGACGTACGGATATTGAAAGTCAAACGGGCTGTCTGAACTGTGTTCATAGCCTAAATAGTGTAGTAACAAAGAACACCTAACAGCAGATCCAACATAACATTCAAATCCTCCTACCCATCTCCCGACTCGCCTCATCCTCTTCAGGAACAAATATCAACAATAGCGCTGCCGCTGCCAGTCGCGGCCGGGGACCCTCAACGCGTCCAACTTCCTCTTCGGAATAAATGAATCCGCCCTGAACAACCGTACCGTCCGGTTCAAGCCAACCCAGCGTTCCCCCTTGGAAGAGCCCGTGACTATGGACGATGCCCTCGGTCGAAATCCTGCCCAGCTCCTTCTCGTCGAACCTTGTTGATCGAAAGATTCGCCAACCAGCGTCATCACGTTCGCATCGCCCTATTCTGATGCCCTGACCCCAACGAAATCGGAAGATCCCATCCCCACAGATATATCCAACACCATCCTCACCGCTGCTGCGGGTACGGTAGATCATCGTGCGCTCGTCTTCCGATTCCAGTTGTGAATCCATGCGCAGATTCTATCACCTTGACGGGGCGTTCACAATCAATTGGGTCTGTGCAGAGCCAACACAAGGGAGAATCGAAGGAAAGGTAAAGCGCTCACCTTCCCGAAAACAGCCGTTTGCGGCTCAGGTCATGGAGCAGAACGGCGGCCGCGTTTCTGCCGGCCGCACCCATTATTCCCCCGCCAGGATGTGTACTCGCTCCCGTCAAGTAGAGGCCCTTTGCCGGGCCTCGATAGTTGCTCAATTGAAGCGAAGGTCGCAATGTGAACATCTGATTGACCGACATTTCGAGATGCATGACATTCCCTCGCAGCAGTCCCAACTCTCGTTCCAGCCATAGGGGCGTCTGCACAAGCCTGCCTGCTTCGGAGGAAGCCACATTTGGAGCGTACTCGGCCAGTTTCGCCAGCATCCCATCTGCCACCCTGTCGCCAATTTCGTCCCAATGATCGCCGGTTGTCAGCTCATAAGGAAAATACTGTCCCCACAAAAAGAGAACGTGTTTGCCAGGCGGCGCCAGCGACGGATCGACAGCCGAAAAAGTCATGGCGATCAGGGCGGGGGCCGCGGATGGACGACCGGCGGCATAGTCACCGTAAGCGCGGTCCAGGTAGTCCAGATCTGGACAGATGAACTGCAGGGCCCTGTGCTCTGGGAGTGGTGAGCCGTCTTTTGGCCGCTCGGCGCCGTCATAGTCGGGCAACTCATTCATGGCAAACCGCACCATCATGCCGAACCCATTTCCCGTCCTGGATCGCCTCGCAGACTCCACCCGCGCCGAGGGGACCTGGCCGGCCAATAGCTTGAGGGTCGTATGGATATGGGCGCCGGAAACAACAGCAAGCCTGGCGGTGTGGACTTCGCCGTCAGCCGTGCGAACGCCGACCGCTCTTCCATTCTCGACTACTATCTGGTCAACGGCTGCCGAAGTCGCAATCGTTCCGCCATGCGCTGAAATCATGGCCGCCAGTGCTTGCGTCAACATGCCTGAGCCGCCCCGTGGCCTCTTGACTCCGGAGCGATGATACATGGGGTGCCAAAGTGCAAATGGGGCGCTGATTCGCTCACTAGGCGGCGGCCCGGACTGTGCAGCCATCCAACCGATGACTGCCTGAACGTGGGGAGAAACGAATGTCTTGCGAAGAAGGCGCCCGTAGCTGCCTAGAACTGCCGGCAGGCGGAAACGAAGGTCCTTGTGTACTTCGCCTTGGAAAACCAGAGTCTTGGCGACGTTGAAGGGTGTCGGGGCCTGCAGAAATGTATCCACCATGGCCTCGGCCATCGGCCCCCAATCTCTGATGAAATTGCGGTATTTCTCGGCGTCTTCACCTGAGACCTCGGCAATACTCTCGCAGGTACGGTCGACGTCCTTCCACACAAAAATCCGCTCACCGTCTGGGAAGGGCGCAAAAAAAAGGGGATCCAGATCGATATAGCTGAGGCCATACTTTTCCAGGTCCAGGTCGCCAACAATCGGAGTATGGTGTATCAGAATGTGGGCGCTGCCACCAAGATCGAAGCGATTGCCGGGAATAATCTCCTGCGTTACGACCGCGCCGCCGACTACCGGACGTCGCTCCAGCATCCCGACACGATAGCCGGACTTGGCCAGGTACCCTGCACAGACAAGAGAATTGTGGCCCGCACCAACGAAGATTACGTCGAAATCGGGCATCTTCAGATGAGTATTCCCAGTGACAGCAGCAGACTGAACTGCAGAGACAACTG
>VYDA01000472.1:3968-4211 GCA_009843665.1 Caldilineaceae bacterium SB0675_bin_29
CCGCCAGAACTGAGTTCAGTTCCTTCCCTTTGGCCGTATGGATTGAGGAGGCCCGGCGCGCGGCCAGCGGCAGGCTGATGAGGGGTAACAAAACGGCAGGACCAAAACTGAATGCCAGCCAGAGGAGGAAAGTGGCAGAGTAGGCCAGGATTAGCAAGGCAAGATACTGGCGTCGCGTATTCTTTGGGCCGATCATTACCGCCAACGTGCGTTTGCCTGCCAGGGCGTCGGTCTCGATATCTC
>VYDA01000141.1 GCA_009843665.1 Caldilineaceae bacterium SB0675_bin_29
CAGGTCGACGATTCTGCGCTTCATAAAGTCTTTCCGAAGATGACCTCACCCGAAGTCGGTTAGGAAGTGACGGGACCGAGAAAAGCGCCGCATGCGGTAGTGTTGGCGGCCTGAGCCGGGCTAGACAGCGACAACGGGCGGACACTGATTGACTACACCGATTCAGTATTGACAGCTTACCGACGACATAATATAATTTGGCAATTGTCGCGGTTGCCAATCCTTCTCCCACCGGTTGAACTATAGCGATCATGCGTACATTCTGCAACATCATTACCGATGGGATGCTCGACTATCTGGTTGCTATCTACGAGTTGAGCGAAGCCAACGACAGGATTTCCACTTCTTTGCTGGCGCAGAAGATGGAGGTGACGCCGGCTGCGGCCAGCAGCATGGCGAAACGGCTGACAGAGACGGGCCACGTGGTGCGCTCTGCGAAAGCCGGCATTCAGTTGACCGATCAGGGCAGGCTGGCGGCGTTGCAGCTACTTCGGAGGCACCGGCTGTTGGAGGTATTTCTGATCGAGGTGATGGGCTTTACCTGGGACCAAGTGAAGGCAGAGGCGATGCGGCTCGAGCACGCTATCAGCCCAGAGTTCGAGAAGCGAATGGAAGTGCTGTGCAACTTCCCGACCCATTGCCCGCACGGAGACCCGGTTCCGAGCGAGGACGGCCACGTCCGAAGCGAGAATCTGGTTAGTCTGGCCGAGCTGCGGCCGGGGCAGACGGGTGAATTGCGGCGTGTAGCCAACCACAACGCGCCGATGCTGCGGTATCTGACGCAGATGAATCTCGAACCCGGACATCGAGTCAAGGTGTTGAATGTAGAGCCCTTTGAAGGGCCCAGCATCGTACAGATCGAGGATGGTTCCACGCAGACAGAGCCGGGGGGCCTGGTGAAGATAATCGGCCGCTCCCTGGCAAAATGTCTCTTTGTAAGATTAACTGAGCAGCCTGCCGCGTAGTCGGGCATTGTTCTGCACAGTACAAGCATGGCCTCTCCCCTCAAAGCGCGCACAATTTGTGATACTGCTGCGCATTCGACCACTCTTCGTTTTGCTCTCCTAGCCATTTGCCTGCTGATCACTTGCACCCTCATCAGCCCGCCTCTGCTTGCTCAAAGCGAATCCACCAGCATCTCAGCTGATGAAGTGAACGACGTTGCACGGGATTTGTGGTGTCCGCTGTGCGGAGGCAGATTGCGGTTGGACAGCTGCGAACTGAAGGCATGCGCGCAGATGCGGGAGGTGATCGAGATCAAATTGGCGGAGGGTGAGGACGCGGAGTCGATCCGGGACTATTTCTTGGAGCAGTACGGGCCGCAGGTGCTGGGGGAACCTCCCCGGCAGGGGTTCAACTGGCTGGCGTGGATTCTGCCTGTAGTTGCGGTTGCGGGAGGCGGCGTCTTTGTGTGGCTGCGCCTGCAACAGATGGCGAGTACGCGGCGACCGTCGGCGGCCAGAGTAGCCAGGCCAGAGGCCGATGAGCGGGAGCGGCGATTGGATGAGGAACTGGCCCGCTATGACTGAATTGAGCGGGACGGAGAGCGGCACACCACACCTTCCTGATAGAGACACATTTCCGGAGTCGCATACTGAACGACAGACGGACGCGCCTTCCAGGCGGGCGGTGCGTTTCTGGCGCGTCCTGTTCCTTGGTGTCGTCATGGCATTCATTGTGCTGCTAGCCGTGCGGTTGTGGCAGACAAATGTGCAGGAACAGCGGGCAGCGGGTGAGGCGCCGGAACTGCGCTTCACGACTTTTGATGGGGTGGAAGTGGATTTGGGCGAGCTGCGGGGGACGGGTGTGGTCATCAATTTCTGGGCGAGTTGGTGTACGCCCTGCCGCGAGGAGGCGGAACTGCTGGAGCAGACGTGGCGGCGGGAGAAGGAGAACGGGATTGTTTTTCTCGGGCTAGACTATCTGGATCAGGAGCCGGCGGCGCTCGCTTATTTGGCGGAGTTTGATATCACCTATCCGAATGGCCCGGACCTGCGCAGCCAGGCAGCCCGGCGCTATCGGATTCAAGGTGTGCCGGAGACCTTCTTTATCAGTCCCGAAGGTAGAATCGTCGAGACGGTTGTAGGGCCGATCGCGAGTCAGCAGGAGATGGACGAGCTTTTGGACCTTATTCGACCCTGACTTTATGTACCCTCGCGTGCGCCACGGCTGTGAACGGATTTTCTGCGGTGGCTGTATCCAGCTTCACTGAAATTTGTGCTAGAATGGCTTGGTTGTGCACGGCCTCCCTTCTTGGTGGTTAGGCCGACTGGTTAGTGAGCGCGAGCAAGACTAAGTAAGAGCCTGGTTGATGAACAATAGACAGACCTATCACCTGGTCACCCTTGGATGTCCGAAAAACGAAGTTGACAGCGACGGCATGGAGATGCTGCTGCGGCAGGCCGACTTTGGCTTCAGCACCGATGTGAATCAGGCGGATGTGTTGATCGTGAACACGTGCGGCTTTCTGGAGGCGGCCAAAGAGGAATCGATTAGGGTTTTGCAGGAGCTGGCGGACGGGAAGCGGCGGCACCAGATGCTGATCGCTGCCGGCTGCCTGGCGCAGCGCAACGGCGAGGAGGTGCTGGCGCGGGTGCCGGAGGTGGACGGCCTGCTGGGAACGCGGCGCTGGATGGATGTGGTGGAGTTGATCAGGCGGGTGCGCGGCGGGCCGGAGCAGCGCAGGTTGCAACGGTACAGCCTGCTGGGTGAGCCGGACGAAAGTTACGTGCAGGCGGTGCCGCGGCCGCCGGTGGCCGGAGGCAGCGCCTATCTCAAGATTTCGGACGGTTGCAACGCACCGTGCGCGTTTTGCACGATTCCCAGCTTCAAAGGCAAGCTGCGCAGCCGGCCCATGGAGGCCATCATCGATGAGGCCAATGCGCTGGTGGCGGCGGGGGCCAAGGAGTTGGTGATCGTTGCGCAGGATACGACCGATTTTGGACGGGACCAGGGAGCTCCGGACAGCCTGCCTCGGTTGCTGAGCGCTTTGTGCAACCGTACCAGCGACGCTCTGAAGTGGGTGCGGTTGATGTACGCGTACCCGGGGCATGTGAGCGATGGGTTGATCGAAGTGATGGCGAGCCAGGAAAAGATCGTGCCCTATCTGGATATGCCCCTGCAGCACGGAGACCCGCGCACGCTACGGCGTATGCGCAGGCCATCGCGGCTGGAGATGGTCTATGATCACGTGGAGAAGCTGCGGGCGGCGATGCCGGATATCGCAATGCGCACCACGTTTCTTGTCGGTTATCCGGGCGAGACTGAAGAGGAGTTTCAGGGGTTGCTAGAGTTCGTGCAGGAGATCGAATTCGACAAGGTGGGCGCATTTCCTTTCAGCCCGGAGCCGGGAACGCCGGCGGCGGAGCTGCCTGACCCGGTGGCTGAGGAGGAGAAAGAAGAGCGCTACGGCCGGCTGATGGAGGCCCAGCAGCCGATCAGTTTGCGGAAGAATCAGGAGCAGGTTGGGAAGGTGCTCGACATCCTCGTCGAGGGCCAGGGCGAGATTGCGGAGAGCGGCGCGCCGCTGGTGATGGGCCGGAGTTACCGCGACGCGCCGGAGGTAGACGGTCTGGTGCTCGTGCCGGGCATTGCGGAGGCGCCGGCGGGCGCCATCCTGCAGGTGCACATCAACGGGGCGCTGGAATATGATTTGGTGGGCGAACCGCTGCTCGCGGAGACGTTTTCCAGCAGGACGGAAATGCTGGCAGAGCTAGAGTAGAAGGCATATAACCTCGCACGGAGACCGTCATGGCCGATCTGTCGAAGTTGGAACAGGATCTGGCCGCTCTGGAACGGGACTCCACACTCCTTGACAGTGACAATTTAGCAGCGCGTTTCGAGGCGCTGAAGACGCTCGACTTTCTGGGTGAAGCGTACGAGATACAGGGTGGGGATCCCCACTCCGCAGTCGGTCTGCGGCGTGTGCGCGCTTTGCAGGGCAGTTTGGGGGCGCTTAACCAGGCTCTCATTGGGAAGCTGCGTACGGGCATCCGAACAGGAACATTCACGTCGGGCCAACTGTGGAGGCTGCTTGAAAGCAACTGCCGGTACCGGCGCGGCGATACTGCTTGCATGCACTGGGGCGCGGATGCCGCGGACGCGCTGGCGGCAGGGTTATTTCGCAGCGACTGCGTGCCGCAGCCGTGGGACGGGGGTGACGTTGAGATGATTCACTATGAGTCGACGCCGGTGAGCGCGGTGCTGGAG
>VYDA01000209.1 GCA_009843665.1 Caldilineaceae bacterium SB0675_bin_29
GACAAGTACGCTATCCGATTTTGCGCCTATCACATCTATCCGATTCGTCTACGGTTTCAAAATGATCTTGACGAGGTCATTCTCGCCCGCGGCCAGGCTGCGGAAAAGTTCCGGCCCGTCGTCCAGCGGCGCCACCATCTCCACCAGCGGGTCCACGTTCAGTCGCCCAGAGGACAGGGCTTCGATCGCCGCTGCAAAATCGGTCTCGTCAAAACCATAGGAGCCGCGCACGCTCATCTCGCGCGTAACGATGCTCTGCATGTCCAGCTCGATCATCGGTGCATTGTTTCCAATCCAGGTAACGTTGCCCCCATTGCGCGTGGCCTCAACCGAGAGTTGCGCCGTCGGGCTCAGTCCTACCGCCTCGAACGCCACGTCCACGCCCCCGTCCGTCATCTCTTGGATCGCCGCCGCCGCGTCCGTCTCGTCTACGTTTATGACCGCGTCCGCCCCCAGCTCCTCGGCCAACTCAAGCCTGTGAGCCGAACGGTCCACCGCAATCACCGTTCCCGCCCCTTTCAGACGCGCCGCCAGCATCGCCAGCAGGCCAATCGGCCCAACGCCTACCACCGCCACCTTCTGCATGGGGTTGATTGGCGTAATGCGCGCCGCATGCAGCGTCACCGCCATCGGTTCGCATAGTGCCGCCCTCTGCCAGCTTAGGCCCGCCGGCTTGGGAAACAGCTGCGCCGTCCGCACCGCAACCCGCTGCGCATACGCGCCGTGCTCGTTCATGCCTGTCAACCGCCGGTGCGGAGACAGGTTGATCGGGTACGGGTCCCCTCCGGGAGCAACCGAAAAAAGAGGCATCACGACCACGCCGTCGCCGGCAGCGTAGCCCTCCACCTCCGGCCCCACTTCGCCAACCGTGCCCGCGAACTCATGGCCCATCACGATGCCCGGCGTGCGCCGCCCGCTCCTGCCGGTGAACCCGTGCACATCCGACCCGCAGATGCCCACCGCCTCCACCTCCACAACCACCTTGCCCGCCGACGCCGTAGGTTCTTCAAGCTCCTCCACCGGCATCTTCCACGGGCCGCGGTACATCATTGCTTTCATTTGGGAGTTTCCTTTTCGAAGGAGACGGCCTGTCGACGCACCCCCGGCAAGCCCGTCGCCGGTACTCTGACCCCTGGAGCGGCCCACGCGCAACCCGTCCAACCCGCGCCGGTCTGTCCAATTGCAGGGCAGGCCGCAGTGTGGGTGCAAGCATAAAGTTCCATCCGCACGCAACCCAACGCAAACCGACCTAAGCCGGCCACTAAATTTTCCAGGGTGATAAAACTGCCGGAAATGCCTCTCGCCTGTAACCGGTGTCGATGAGTTCACAACTGGTCTCTGCATCTTGGCACGCCGTCCCTGTTTTGTCAATGACACAGCTTGACCGGGAGCATCTCAAAATGGGGGTAGACTATCCAACTCTTCTGGCGGCAACCAGGCCGCGGTCACTCCTCACTCCTCTCCACTCTCTCCTCGAATTGGACTACACCCGTCGACGCAAAACCACATTTACCCGTTGCGCCCTCAACAGGTATCATAAGTACACTCGCCTGAACCGCTAAAGAGTCACGTCGCCCGGACGAAGTTTCTCGCCCCCTTCGCAAAAGGAATCTGCGTGGAAAGTACCCCCATTGCAATCCTCCGTCGAATTGGCTCACGCCGTAGAAACGGAATAGAAGACGAACCGGTTCCCGCCGCAGGGCATGCCTTGCCCTCTCAACAGGCTTGGATGATTCTCTATGCCTTGATGATTCCGTCAACCATCATGCCTCTCAGCTCCTCCATGAGCCGTGTGGCCCTCCCCGTCCTGCGCGATGCCTTCGTCATGAGCGCCGACGTCGTCGCCTGGACCTCCAGCGCCTTTACCCTGCCCTACATGATCCTGATGCCCGTCTACGGCCGCCTCAGCGACGGCGTGGGCCGCCGCCGTCTCATCCTCGCCGGCATCGCCATCTTCTCCGCCGGCTCGGCAATGGCCTTCTTCGCAACCAACCTCACTTGGCTCATGATCGGCCGCGCCGTCCAGGGCTTCGGCATCGCCGGCATAATGCCCCTCGGCATGGCCTTCATCGCCACCATCTTCCGCGAAGGAGAAAGAGGCAAAGCCCTCGGCACCTGGGGTTCGATCGGTCCGCTGACCGCCGCCATCGGCCCCTTCTTCGCCGGCTTCCTCGTCGATGCCTGGGGATGGCGCGCCGCCTTCGGACCGGCAGTTATTCTCGGCCTCCTCGGCCTGTTCGCTGTAAAACTCTGGGTTCCCGCCGGCCTCAGCAATGTGCGGCCGCGCTTCTGGCGCACATTCGACTGGCCCGGCATCCTCCTGCTCGCCGGCGCCCTGACAATGGGCCTCTTCTATCTCTCCAGCCGCCCCATCACCGGCGTGGCCCCGCTGCAGGACTGGCGCCTGTTGGGCGCATTACTCCTCTGTTTCGTCGCCTTCCTAGTCTGGGAGAAGCGCCGCCACGATCCCTTCGTCAATCTGAATCTCTTTCGCTACCGCAACTTCAGCTCCGCCTCCCTCTGCGCCTCCATGCGCATGCTCGTAATGGGCGGCTCCAGCTTTCTCATTCCACTCTATCTCGTCGATATTCACGACCTCAGCCCAGGATACCTCGGCCTCATACTGACTATCAACCCCGGCGCCATGACCGTCATGGTCCGCTTCGGCGGCCAGGCCGCCGACCGCTGGGGCAGCCGCTGGCCCGTTCTCGTCGGCCTGAGCGGACAGGCCCTCGCCGTCTTTTTCTTTTCCCAACTTTCAGCATCCGCCCATATTGGCTTCGTCCTCGCCCTGCTGGCCCTGCAGGGGCTCAGCGTCGGCACAATGCTCGCCGCACTCCACCAGGCCGCCATGTCCGAAACCGATGCCGAGGAAATGGGGACCGCCGCCGGCGTATATAGTATGATCCGCTTCGTTGGCGTCGCCATCGGCACCGCGCTCGCCGGAGTTCTCCTTTACGGCGCCCTTGAGCGTGGCCTGCCCACCATCGAGGCCTACCAGCAGGTCTTTCTGATCATCGCCCTCGCCGGCCTCGTCGGTATCACCACCAGCCTGGGCCTGCGCAGCCGCAATCCAGCGGCCGGCGATGCGTAGAACACGCGGCCGCCGGCCTCAGGCGCCTGACCGCTGGATGCCGCATCGCATGGCGAAGCGCCCCTTGAAAACGCCAACACCCGCACACCAGACTCCCTTTAGGAGATGACCATGTTCCCGAACTTCAGCCCCGGTCCGCTTGGCATAAACGTGCCTTTCAACGAAGCCGTCCGACTTGCCGTCCGCTTCGGATATGGCGGTCTCGATGTGTCGATCGCCGAACTTCAGCAAATTGCAGCCTCACAGGGCGTCGACGCCATCGGCGAACAGATGGCCGGCAACGGCCTGAAATTCGGTATATGGACCTTCCCCTTTCCCTACCGCGACGACGAAGACAGCTGGAGGCAAGGACTGGCCGAACTGCCCGCCCGCGCCGAGCTGGCCAGATCCCTCGGCGCAAACCGTACATCCACCTACATCGCGCCCGCCGATGACAACCGCAATTGGGAAGAGAACTACGAATTCCACCTTGCTCGTCTGCGTCCGGTCGCCCAAATCCTGGCCGATCACGGTATCCGTTTCGGACTGGAATGGGTCGGCCCCAAGACCCTGCGCGACGAGAAGAAATACGACTTCATCCATACAATGGAGGGGGCCCGGCAGTTGGGCGCAGATCTGGGTACAGGCCAGGTCGGCCTGCTCGTCGATATCTTTCACCTCTTCACCAGCCATACCGACGTCTCAGAAGTGCGCAACCTCACCAACGCACAGGTGGTCAATGTCCACGTGAACGACGCCGTCGCCGGCCGCACCGCCGACGAGCAGATCGACTTCGAACGTACACTGCCCGCCGAGACCGGCCTCACCGACATCGCCGGCTTCCTGCAAGCCCTCGACGCCATCGGCTACGACGGCCCGGTAACGGTCGAGCCCTTCAACCAGCGTATCCGAGAACTCGCACCCGCAGACGCCGCAAGGGAAACAGCCGAATCGCTGCAAAAATCCTGGCAACTCGCCGGCCTCAACAGTTAGACTCACTGTAGGAGCAGGCCTTGTGCCTGCCCAGGTGCTTCCATCCACGACATCTACTCCGTCCCCCCCTCAACCGCCTGTAGGGGCAGGCCTTGTGCCTGCCCAGGTGCTCGCTTACACGACACCTACTC
>VYDA01000143.1 GCA_009843665.1 Caldilineaceae bacterium SB0675_bin_29
CCACCGGCTCCATCTGTTCAAAAAAAGCGAAAAAGCCGTCTGCCATCCCCTCAAGCAGAGCGCGCGCGAAATGGGCCGGCGTGAAATTGTCCGGTGACAGCCCGCTGAAAGAGGCCCGCAGCCCCGGGTCAGTGCGGCTGCCGCTGAAAAACGGCTTGCACCGCAGTCCATCGCTTCCCGCCGAGACCGTCGCCGCCAGTTCCGTCATCTGTTCGTAGAGGTCGCTCGGCGTTTCCACCCCCAGAAGTTGCGCACCCACCTGCTGAAAGAATCCCTGCAAGTAAGCATAGGAACGGCCCCCGAACAACCCTCCCCCTATCAGCAAATACTGGCCGCCGGGGAAGGGGCGGTTTTCCAACCCGGGAATGAAATGAAAACTGTCCGTGCGCGCAGAAATCTGGCCGCCGGTTCCTACGTTCAGAAGCAGACTCCGGCCCGGCTCCGGTGCGCTGCCGATGAAACTTGCCTGATTGTCCCCCAGCGCAACCGTCACCGGCGTGCCTGGCTCCAAACCGACAGCTTCGGCCAACTCGCGCCGCAGTCCCCCCACAACATCCCCGGCGCCCCCGACCGGCGGGAAGTAATGCGCCGGAAGCTCCAACCGCTCCAACAACCTCGAATCCCAACAGTTCGACCGAATGTCAAAGATCCCGGAGCTGCCCGCAAGCGTCGGCTCACACACCACCGACGTTCCAGTGAGGAACGAGACCACCGCATCCGGGACGAAGCAGGCAGTCACCGGGGGATCGGGCAAAGCATCCTGCAAACTGAGCCAGTATAGGCTGGGCCCCAGAAACCCCGCCGCCGGCAGACAGCCGGTATTGCGAAAAGCCTCACGCCCTCCCGCAACCGAAATAAACCGCTCCAGCACCGGCCTGTCAGAACCGGACAGCGGCTCCTGCACACGCAAGTCCTGCCACGTAATCGTGGGCCCGGCTTGCGTAGCGTCCGGTCCAATCAGCGCAACCCCGTGCTGCTGTCCTGTGACCCCGATGCCTTGGATGTCCGACGGGCCCAAATCTGCCTGCGCCACCAGTCCCGCCAGGCACTCCACTGCCAGGTCGTACAATTGCGCCAAGTCCAACTCAGCCCGCCCAGGTTCCGGAGACGAACCAGCGCGGTTGGCAACAGTCCGGTGGGAAGCCTGGCTGCCGCTATCCGGATCCAGTACAACCGCGCTCAGTGAAGTCGTGCCAATATCGAGGCCGATGATCATAGCTGATTCCCTTCAAATGCTCCTGGAGGACACTCCGCGATTGTATCCCAGATCCCCCATAATGAGAGCATTCTCACATCGCAGCGTCAGTATGCATAGACCCTTGTCTCTCTGTTACAATAGGGGAAATTTCGTAGGAGGGACGTCGCGATAAACTGCCCATCTCGTAAACATGGCAGTAAACGACCATCCGCATCCCCGCACCTCCATTCATGCTCTTACTCCGTACCTCACTACGCAGGAGAGGCATCATGACCACAACAACCATCGCACAGGACAAAAGGACCCAGTTGATAGAAGACGGCTACTGTGTCTTCGAGCAGGTACTGTCTCCCGAAATGCTGGCCCGCGTACGCGCCGCCAGCGACGGCCTCATCGCCGCCCAGTCCGCCGAGCACTTCGAAGAGCAGAAATCCACCGGCAGCATGATCAGCGTCTACGATGATCCCTTCTTCGCCGAACTGGTCGCCTATCAACCCGCCCTCGACGCACTGGCCTCTATGGGCTACCCAAAGCCGCGCTGGTCCTCCGGCTTTGTCATCAGCAAGCCCGGCCACTCACCCCCCCTCTTCTGGCATCAGGACTGGTGGGGTTGGAACGATCCGCTCAGCTATACCGACCTCCCCCTGCAGGTCTTTGCCATGTACTATCTGGTCGATACGCGCATCGAGAACGGCTGCCTGCGCGTCATCTCCGGTCCCCACCGCAAGCGCCACCGCATGCACGACGTCGTGCATACTGCACATACGGATGAGTTGCGCCGTGCCACCGACCCGAACCATCCTGCCTACCATCCATTGCCGGAAGATCAGGCTGTGCCCGTGCGCGCCGGCGATCTGGTGATCGGTGACTCCAGGCTGCTCCATGGCTCCTACGCCAACCAGACCGACGAACGGCGCACAGTCATCACCATCTGGTACCATCCCAACTTCGACGTCTCCTCCCCCCGCATCCAGTCCAATCTGAGCAAGACCCAGACACGCGTAGTCGACTGGCCGCCGCAGGCGCAGAATCTCGTCCAGAGATTGGTCCCCACCTATGAGGGCGATGAAGAGCCTCTGGAATGGAACCGCGTACCGGGACCTGAATTGAAGTGAAAACCGTGGACGCTTGAAGGGATGCGATTGTCTCCTCTTCTGCTGTCCATTCTGAAATGTCGAGAAAGTGTACTTTGCAACGGGGCGAGTGGCTCAGGGTTTTGAAAGGAAACTGGACCAGAGCGGAGCAAAGAGAGAGGCCAGGATTCGCGTGGTCAATTCTGTAATTCTTCGAGGAGCCGCAGTTCCGTGCTCTGACTGAAACCAGGGCAGCCAGCAAACGAACTCCCAGTCGCATTTCCAATCTTTCTTGTGATTCATGCTACACTTCGCAGGGGGCATGTAAATGACAAGAGCAATGAATTTCCACGACATGCGAGAACAACTTTTGCGCGATGGCTACTGTGTTGTGGAACAGATCTTGTCACCGGAAATGTTGGATCGCGTACGCGTCGCCAGCGACGACCTCATCGCAGCCCAGCCCGCCGAACACTTCGACAGATACAAGTCCACCGGCAGCATGATAAGCGTCTACGATGACCCCTTCTTCGCCGAACTGGTTGCCTATCAACCTGCTCTCGACGCCCTGGACGCACTGGGCCTCCCCGATTCTCGCTGGACTTCCGGATTTGTGATAAGCAAACCGGGCCACTCGCCGCCCCTCTTCTGGCACCAGGACTGGTGGGCATGGAATGATCCGGTCAGCTATACCGATCTCCCCCTCCAACTCTTTCTCATGTACTATCTGGTGGATACCAGCATCGAGAACGGCTGCCTGCGCGTCATCGAAGGCTCCCACCGCATGCGCCATCCCATACACGACGCCGTCCACACCACACATTCCGAGGAGCTTGGTCGCGCCGCCGACCCGTCCAATCCCGCCTATCAGCCAGTGCCTGAAGACAAGGCCGTTCCGGTGCGCGCCGGCGACCTTGTCATCGGCGATGCCAGACTCCTCCACGGCTCCTTCCCCAACCGTACGGAAGAACGCCGCACCGTCATCACGCTCTGGTATCACCCCAATTTCGAAATTTCACCCCCTCCCATCCAATCCAGCGTGAGCCGTGAACAGACGCATGTGTCCTCTTGGCCTCCGCAAGCACGTAAACTCGTTCAAAAGCTGGTCCCCACTTACGAGGGGGACGCTGAGCCGCTGGAAAGGAAACGGGTGCCGGGCCCTGAACTGAAGTGAAATTCGCCGCCGCAAAATGCGCGGCGATCATTCATATATCAACGCAACCATTCTGAAAAGATTCTGACTTCAAGGAGAACAATTCGATGAAAATGCACATTGGCGGGCAGTGGGTGGACAAGTCCGAAAAGATCGAAGTACTGCACCCCTTCGACGGCTCCGTCATCGACACCATTCCCAGAGGCGATGCGGCCGACGTCGAACTGGCCCTCGCAACCGCCGAACGCGGCGCCAAAGTCATGGCCAGTATGACCGGCTACGAACGCTACGAGATCCTCCACAAGGCCGCCCATCTGATGGAGGAGCGCAACGAAGATCTCGCTCGCACCATCACGCTTGAAGAGGGCAAGATCATCGGCGAGGGCCGTATCGAAGCCTCACGCGCCGTAGAAATCATCGCTCTCTCCGCTGAAGAGGCCAAGCGCCTCGGTGGCGAAGTCGTCCCTCTTGACGGCGCGCCCGGCGCGGCCGGCAAGTTCGGCTTCACCGTCCGCGTCCCCTGCGGCGTCATCGTCGGCATCAGCCCATTCAACTTCCCCCTCCACCTCGTCTGCCACAAGATTGGGCCCGCCCTGGCCGCCGGCAACGCCATCATTCTCAAGCCGGCCACCGACACGCCGCTCTCGGCCCTGAAACTGGTCGAGATCTTCCTCGAAGCCGGCACACCGCCCGAGGCGCTCCAATGTCTCACCGGCTCCGGCGGCGTCATCGGCGACGCCCTCTGCGCCGACCCACG
>VYDA01000403.1 GCA_009843665.1 Caldilineaceae bacterium SB0675_bin_29
CCAATACAGCCGGCCAGGTACGGTTATTCTGGGAGACAATGTAGAGATGTGGGGGAGCCTGGTGGATCCTGAGAAGCAGGACTGGGACTGGGTGCAGGGGATGCGCAAATTTGCGCGTTCGCTCAGCCAACACGAGCGGCTAACCAGCACGGTGGTCCCCTATCCGGACGGGCTGGCGATGGCAGTGGTGAAGTGAAGACACGACCACGAGGCGGGCCAAAGTCTAACTCCCCTGGAGGTAGCACCGACCAGTAGCCTGCTCTTGATAAGAGGAAAACTCAGAGGCAAGGCGTGAACCGCCTTGCCTCTGAATGTTTCTGACAGGGACAACTGCTTTTCAGCGCGCCAGAAGGGGGCCTAGAGGACGTCCGCCAAGCAGGTGAAAGTGGGTATGGAAGACTTCCTGGCCGCCGTGCCTGCCGACATTTGTAACAAGGCGCCAGCCGTCAGAGGCCACGCCTTCCTGCGCAGCCAGTTGTCCGGCGACCTGGGCAATCCGCCCCAGAGTTTCTGCCTGGGCGTCTCCCATTTCTCCCAGATCATTGAAGTGCTGATTAGGGACGATCAGAATGTGAAGCGGCGCCTGCTCTGAAATGTCCTGAAAGGCGGTTACCAGTTCATCCTGATGGAACTGTTTTGAGGGCAGTTCCCCGGCGACGATTTTGCAGAAAATACAGTCCTCGCTCATTGGACACCTCGCTCTAACTTTCGGTTCACGCTATCTATTTTGTCCTGCATGCTCTGTTCGCGGTCGCAGCGGGTACCGACCTTCAGGCTGGTTGAGATACGCGGCGCGCCCATTTCGTGAACGGCCTCATGGCAGCGTTTCACGGCGGCGAAAACCTCGTCCCACTCGCCTTCGACGTTGGTGCCGTAGGCGTGCATCTGGTGACTGAGGCCGGCTTCGTCGAGGATGCGCTCGCAGGCGGCGACGTATTCCGATACGGAGACACCGACGCCGATGGGGACGACACAGAGATCGATCATGACTTTCATGGCGCTATCCGATGACTATGTTGACGAGTTTGTCGGCGACGACCACGACCTTGCGCACCTGCTTGCCGTCCATCCAGCGCTGCACATTGTTCGAAGCCAGGGCCATCGATTCCAACTCTTCTTCGGCGGTATTGGGCGCGACGCTCAGTTTGTCGCGGACACGGCCATTCACCTGTACGACCACGGTGATTTCTTCTTCTTTGGCCTTTTCCGGATCGGCCTGGGGCCACTGCTGGAGGTGAACGCTAGATCCTTCACCGTTTCCTGCCAGCCGCTGCCAGAGTTCCTCGCTGACGTGGGGGAACACGGGCGCCATCATCAGCAGCAGGTTACGCACCGACTCCTGCCATATTCCGTTTTCGGTTTCTGCGCTCTGCGGCCCGGCAAAGGAATCCTTTACCCGAATCAGATAGTTGTTGAACTCCATGAGCGCGGCAATAGCGGTATTGAAGCGGAAGCTGCCGAAGTCTTCCGACACTTTCGAGATGGTCTGGTGCAGTTTGCGTTCCAAGGCGCGGACGTCGGCATCCGTCGCTGAACTACCGGCGCCGTTCGAGGCTGGTCCCTCCAGGGCGACGCTCCAGACGCGGTACAGAAACCGGCTGACGCCTTCGATGGCGCTTGGATCCCAAGGCCCGCCATGCTCCCAGGGACCGATGAACATCAGGTAGCCGCGGACGGTGTCGGCGCCGTACTTGTCGACGTATTCGTCCGGGTTGACGACGTTGCCGCGGCTTTTGGACATGCGCTCGCCGTCGGGCCCGAGGATGATGCCCTGATTGAACAGGCGCAGCATGGGTTCGTCGAAGTCGACGACGCTCAAGTCCCGCAGGGCCTTGGTGAAGAAGCGGGTATAGAGCAGGTGCATGGTGGCGTGCTCGATGCCGCCGGTGTACTGGTCGACCGGCAGCCAGTAGCTGCCGCGTCCGCTGTCCCAAGGCATGTCGTCCACGGCCAGGGGCTCGCCTGCCTTGTGGTAGGGATCGACGTAGGCGTATTGGTACCAGCTGGAGCACATGAAGGTGTCCATGGTATCGGTCTCGCGTTCGGCGTCGCCATTGCACTGCGGACACTTGACGTAGCGGAAGCCTTCGTGATAGTTGAGCGGACTTTCGCCGGTGGGCTTGAACTGGGCGTCGTCGGGCAGCCGGACGGGCAGGTCGGCGTAGGGAACGGGCACTGTCCCGCAGGCGGTGCAGTGAATCATGGGGATGGGCGTGCCCCACATGCGCTGGCGGCTGATCAGCCAGTCGCGCAGGCGGTAGTTGACCGCTCCTGTTCCTTTTCCACTTTCTTCCAGCCAGGCGATGGCCGCTTTGGCGCTCTGCCCTTCCTCTTTGCCAACGGTAGTGCCGTCTATAGGCCCGGAGTTGATCATTTCGCCGTCGCCAGGCCAAGCGGAATCCAGATCGTCGGCGGTGCGGACATGGCCGGCCTCGCTGTCGAGGGGCGGTTGAACGACCAGGGCGATGGGCAGTTCGTGCTTTTTGGCAAACTCGAAGTCGCGTTCGTCATGGCCGGGTACCGCCATGATGGCACCGGTGCCGTAGCCCATGAGCACGTAGTCGGCGACCCAGACGGGGATGCGTTCGCCGTTGACCGGATTGATGGCGTAGCCGCCGGTGAAGACGCCGGTTTTCTCCTTGTCCTCGGCAGTGCGTGCGATCTCGTCGAGGCGACTTGCCTGGTCGACGCATTCTTCGACGGCGCTGCGCTGCTCGTCTGTGGTGATTTTTTCAACCAGAGGATGCTCGGGAGCCAGCACCATGAAGGTCGCGCCCCAGAGCGTGTCGGGGCGGGTCGTGAATATTTCGATGGGGTCGCCGGCTTCGGTGCTGTAGGTTACTTGTGCGCCGTCGCTGCGGCCGATCCAGTTTGTCTGCATCACCTTCACCGGTTCGGGCCATTCGATATTGTCCAGGTCGTCCAGCAGTTCCTCGGTGTAGTTGGTGATGCGGAACTTCCACTGGTTCAGATCTTTTTTGATGACAGGCGTGTCGCAGCGTTCGCAGTGGCGGTCTTCGCCCCAGACCTGCTCGCGCGCCAAGGTTGTGTTGCATTTGGGGCACCAGTCAACGGGGGCGAACTCCCTGTAGGCCAGTCCCATCTCGTGCAGTCTGAGGAAGAACCACTGGGACCATTTGTAGTATTCGGGGTCGCAGCTGATAGCTTCGCGGTCCCAGGCCCACATGGCGCCCATACGCCGCAGCTGTCCCTGCATCCGCTCGACGTTGTTGTAGGTCCACTCCTGGGGATGGGCGTTGTTCTGGATGGCGGCGTTTTCGGCAGGCAGGCCGAAGGCGTCGAAGCCGATGGGAAAGAATACGTTGTAGCCACTCATGCGGCGAAAGCGGGCGGCGGCGTCACTGGGCGTCATGGCGTACCAGTGACCGGTATGCAGGTCACCGGATGTATAGGGCAGCATCGTCAGTGCATACCACTTGGGTCTAGTCGGGTCTTCGACCGTGTCATAGAGGCCCTGTTCTTCCCAGGCGGCCTGCCATTTCGGTTCGATTTCTGTATGTCTATACCTATCGGACATGGTATGAGTCTCCTGTAACGGAGGATTCTAGTATTGGAATCTTCTTACGAAAAGTGTTCAGAAAACATTGGCGACGCGACATGACAAACATGCGCGCGGCTTTGCGGTTCATGTTCCATATCTTTGTTGGTGGTTGCGCCCGCTCAGGAACAGGGCATGGGGTACTCAGAGCCCTGGCGCGGGCTATCTAAGGGCGAGGAGGCCGCCGACAGAGGTGCCGTCGGTGGTGAAATGAACTGGAATGCGGGGTTCGCGTGCTTCAATTCTCATAATGCCAGGCAGTATACCACGTGCTTTTGCGGTGAGGCAAAGTGGCGGAGGGTTTTCTCCCATTAGCGTGAAGTCAGATGGGTAAAGCGCAAGGTAGCGGGTTCGATTGAAGCCAACTCAGTTCACAATCGGCAAAAGCCTGACCCGGCTTCTTCTTTCGTCGACTACGACCAGCGCGCCTGATGACAATGATTCACCATGCTGCTCAAGAGCAGCGAGAACTGCGTCGCCGAGGCGATGTGGCAAAACATCGGCAGCGCGAACCTGAAGCACACTTGGACCGTTGGCGTGGGAAAGAGCAAGCATCGCGCTGAAATCAAGGTCGTGAGTGAACACAATGTAATCATGGTTCGCGGCCCATTCCATAA
>VYDA01000001.1 GCA_009843665.1 Caldilineaceae bacterium SB0675_bin_29
ATCATAGTTCTTGCGGCCTGTCAACTGCAATATTCCATTTATCAAAGTCACCCCCCTCATCTGTTGTGCGTCAGAATCTGTCGACAGGGGGTCTATAGAGCCAGACAGCGAGAGTTGGTTTCAACTAGCAGTTGGTCTAAGGTCTGTAGCCATCGACAAGAATGTAATCGACCGACTGCCGAAATGCAGCATTTCGCTGATCTGAATGGCTTCACTCGCGTCAGTAGAACTTATCTTTCCTTCCTGTTTCAAATGAACAGCCAGATTCTTGGAGGGCGCAGAAGCCGCTTGCTCTGATGCTTGGCCTTACTGGCGCCCAACAGAAAGGGGCGGACCCGTAATCTGACGGATCTGCCCCTGGAATAGGAGGTTCTTCTTTCTGTCTCCGTGCATCTGAATTCGATACAGTAGGCGGCTGGCCGGCGTGCCTCCAGAGTTAAATGCGCCATCACTGGCACTTGGCGCTTCAACCTTCCTCATCCACGGGAAGGTACTCCGACCATTTGCATATCCAGTGAGCAAGCTTTTGCGCCTAGGCCATGGCACGGAACTGGCTGGCCAGTACCATCCTCCACCTAATGCATCGTGTTCAGACAACAGAGTAAGTTTTGACGGCAATGGGGTCCAACTCCAGACCCAGACCGTGTTTTTCCGGATCGGGGGACCAAGAGCCGTTCTGCGGCTCGTCAAAGGTGGTGTAGAAGATGCGGTCAGCTGCTTCCACACCACCTAAGTATTCAACGACTTTCAGATTTGGCGTTGCGCAGGCCATGTGAAGGTGAACAAGCTGGTAAGCATGGGGAGCAACAGGCAGATTGAAAGCGTGTGCCAGGTGGGCGACCTTCATCCATTCGGTGATTCCGCCAACCCGGCCGACGTCAGGTTGTACGATGTCGGCGCCGCCGCGAGCAATGAGGTCTTTGAAGCCATACTTGGTATATTCGTGCTCGCCGGTTGCTACGGGAATGTCGATGGCCCTAGCCACTGCAGCCAGCCCCTCGATATCGTCTGCCAATACCGGCTCTTCAAACCAGCCCACGTTGTACTGCTCGAAGGTTCGCGCCATGCGAATGGCCTGCTTGGCGTAATAGCCGTTATTGGCGTCGATGTAGATCTGCACTTCAGGGCCAACTGCCTCTCGCACCGCAGCCAGGCGGGCAACGTCTTCCTGCTCACTCTGGCCGAAATCCTTTCCGACCTTCATTTTCACGGCCTTCATGCCGCGTTCCACGTATCCACACTGCTCCGCCACCAGTTCATCCTGACTGAAGTGGGTCCAGCCGCCGCTACCGTAGACCGGTACCGACTCTGTGTACGGTCCCAGCAACTGATAGAGAGGGGTTTCGTAGTACTTTGCCTTCAGGTCCCAGAGTGCGATATCCACAGCGGAAAGAGCGCTGAAGGCAAGCCCCTTGCGACCGACGCCTCGAATCGCCCAAAACATGTCGTCCCACAACTTCTCGATTTGCAGGGCATTCTGTCCGACGAGAATGGGCTTGAGGGTACGTTCGATCACCTCGCGCGCCGCGGTAACTCCACCGCCCAGTCCTAAGCCTACCAGGCCCTGATCGGAGTGAACATGGACGAAACACTGACTGCGTCCCTGTGTGACATGACGAATCGTCGCGTCCTGGAATCCGGGCAGATGGGGAAGGGACAGCACGGTTGTCCTGATATCCTGGATTATCATCGAAACTCTCCTGCATGGAATGTTTGGCTTTCAGGTTGGCAGTTGGTATTATCCCACAGATTCGGCAAAACGGGCTGCGGCAGGGTTCAGGATTGCCTCTTCAAATGCGAAGCAAGATGTGGGAACGGCCAATTGGTCGCGGCTTAGACCGCGAGTCTGCAGCCATGTAAGGCATCAGATTGCCGGCTGCGACGTAGGATTCCGGATTGAAGTCGTCTGGGCTTTGGATCGGCTACGAGGAGCTGCTTATGGACAGAATCGAATTGGGATCGATCGTTCAGGTGGGCATCGTTGTTCGAGACGCCCGCGCTGCGGCCAACGCGTGGACAGAACGCTTTGCGATGGGGCCGGCGCAAGTAGTGGATTGGCCGCCAGAGGGCAGCGACCTGGATGCGCAGTCAACGTACCGCGGGAGGCGCGGGAACTTTCGAATGAGGCTGGCCTTTATTGAGACAGGCCCCGTACAGATCGAGTTTATCGAGCCTCTCGAGGGTGACAATATCTACTCCGAATTCCTGGAGGAGAAAGGAGAGGGGCTGCACCACTTGCTCTTTCGTGTGCCCGATCCCGAGGGTGTTGCAAGGGAGCTGGAGGTGGATATTCTCCAGAGCGGCGGGTCGACTCTGGACCCTGGCGCAGTGTGGGCATACCTGGATACCCAAGAGCTTCTGGGGGCAATCGTCGAGCTGAAGACGAAAAGTTAAGGACAGAACTACATTTCCACTTGACCAATAAATCTAGTACTGTTAAGATACCGATCGTATGTCTGCCCGAATGCAGGTTTCCCCCGGCCTGACAGGACCTCTGATTGGAGTCTGCAGAATGCTCATAATGCTGCAACGAGGAGGGGCGCAGTCCAGATCTTTCCCACCAAATTTTCATTGAGACCATGCGAGTTGGGATTGATGCCAGGCTGAGCTACCATCAGCCGGCAGGAATAAGCCGTTATACGAAGCATCTCATTGATGAGCTTGCGCTGCAGGACCGGGATTCGACGTACACGGTTTTCCAACACCGCAAACAGCGAGAACCACTGTCAAAGGCGCCAAACTTTCGGCGGCGCACCTTGTTCACGCCTGTTCATTCACGCGTTGAACAGTCGATGCTGGCGGCCGAACTGTCTTTTCATTCACTGGATCTTCTTCACAGTACGGATTTTATCCCTCCTCTAAACAGCAGCATTCCTTCGGTCATCACCGTCCACGACCTCGCCTTCCTGCGCTGGCCTCATTTTCTGACTGAAACTCACGCTGCCTATTACAGTCAAATCGACAGGGCTGTTCTTCATGCCCGGCACATAATCGTGCCCAGCGAAAGTACAAAGAGAGACGTCATTGGGGAACTTGGCGCCTCACCCCAAAAGATAAGCGTCATATACGAAGCCGCAGCGCCCCATTACCGGCCCCTGTCGCAGGAGCGATGCCGCGCGGCCATGCAGGCCAAATACGGAATCCCGGAAAAGTATATCTTTTTTGTCAGCACGATCGAACCTCGCAAGAATATCGAAGGACTGCTGGAAGCCTTTTACCATCTTCGAAAGCATTACTACGTTGAGGACACAGGCCTTGTACTGGCCGGGAAGCCCGGCTGGTTGTATGAGGAGATCTACCGGAAAGTCGAACAGTTGGAGCTTGGTCAATGCACATTTTTCGTAGGCCGAGTGCCTGACGAAGGTGTGCATGAGCTGTTTGTCGGTGCACGTTGTCATGTTCACCCGGAGTTGTATGAAGGGTTCGGGCTGTCGCCGCTGGAGGCGATGGCCTGCGGTACTCCGACGATTGTGAGTAACACGAGCAGCATGCCGGAAGTTGTGGGCGATGCAGGGCTGCTCGTCGACCCCGCCAACCGGGAAGAGATTGCAGTCGCAATGCACCGACTCCTGACGGAGGAGGCGTTGCATCAAGAGCTTAGCCAGAAAGGCTTGCAGCGTGCTTCCGTCTTTAGCTGGACCCGCGCAGCCTCGGAAACGCTTGACGTCTACAGGGTGGTTTGCGACAGTGCAGAGGTTCCTGCCTCACCTGCGCATCACTCGTCTGCCTGACGTCCAGCGATGAAAATCCTGTTCCTTACACCTCAGTCCCCTTACCCTCCGCGGCAGGGCGCGGCTCTACGCAACTACCACCTTCTGCGCCACTGCTCTTCAAAGCATGAGGTACATCTCCTCACCTGCCTCCCGCTCCGGTCCGAGGCGTGGCATGGGCAGGAGCTTTCGAACATCTGCTCTCGGGTTGAAGGTTTCCGGCAGCCTGAGCGCCCCCTGCACAGCCGTCTGATCAGTTCACTCACGGCAACCAAACCGGATATGGCGTTGCGCCTGGAACAAGAGGGGTCCCACTCCATCCTGCAGCGAATGCTGGCGGAAGAGAATTATGATCTGGTCCAGGTAGAGGGGTTGGAGATGGCACCGTACGGCTTCAAGATCTTGGGCGCTTCCGGGGACAGGCCACCGGTGGTTTTCGACGCCCACAACGCCGAATTCCTGCTGC
>VYDA01000238.1 GCA_009843665.1 Caldilineaceae bacterium SB0675_bin_29
CGAAGGCCGCGTCGAACAGGAGGACACGACGCCCGGCTCTCCGGACTCTCGAATTCGCGGGCGGATCGAAAGGGGAGACCGCGTTATCGTTCCCAATCTGCAGGCCACCGGCGAGGTAATTGCAGTCGAAAACAAGGGCGGCGTACCGCATGAGGCCGATGTCCAGGTAGGTAACTTCCGTCTCAGACTGCCGATCAGGCGTCTGGAGTTGCGCAGTAAAGCCCAGACAGAGCCCTCTACTGCGCCACAACCTGCGGTCAGAGTGCAGAAAAGGAAACAGCAAGAGGGAGCCGCTGCGGCCTCGACCACAGAGATCGATCTTAGGGGCGAGAGGGTCGATGCCGGCCTGCAGCGGCTGGAAGGCTACCTCGACGACGCATATCTTGAGAACCTTCCCTGGGTGCGAATCATCCATGGCAAGGGAACCGGTGCAATGCGTGATGCCGTCCGCGCTGCCCTGAAAGGGCACCCATTGGTCAGCAAGTACAGGCCGGGCGAGCTTGGCGAGGGCGATGACGGCGTGACGGTCGCCAATTTGATGACCGACGAAGGCTAGGCGGCCGCTCATGGAATTGCGGGAATACTGGGCGATTTTGAGGAGACGCTGGGCTGCCCCCGTACTCCTGCCCGTCCTGGTTGCCCTGTTCAGCGCAGTCCAATTGCGCCCTTGGGAGTCACCGCCACCCGCCTTCAGCGCTACAATGCGCATCCTGGTGGGTGTTCTGCCGCTTGAAGGAGTCGATGAAGTCGAGTACGACCCCCGCTACTACGCGTGGATGACCAGTGAATACCTCGTTGACGACTTTACCGAAGTACTCGCATCAGAGTTGTTCGCCAATGCTGTGAATAGCCGCTTGGCCGCGAATGGGATCGTCATCCCTGCCGGCCTGCTCCGAGCAAGCGCCAACACAGGCCAGCAGCATCGGATCATTCGTCTCACATTCAACTGGCACAACGCAGAAGAGCTGCAGTCGATCGGTGACGCCGCAGTTGCAGAATTGGAGGAAAACGCTGCCGACTACTTTGCCCAGCTTGGCACGCAAGGCGCTGGCGTTCAGGTGATGGACTCCCCGACCGTAGTTCAGGTGGGCCCCAGCGCTCGCCAGCGCGTGGAATGGCCGTTGAGAATCCTGCTGGCCCTTGTCGCCGGCATCGGCTTGGCCTTTTTGCGAGAGTACCTCGATGATTCCGTGCGCAGTCGACGGCAGTTGGAGGATATGGGCTTGTCCTGCCTTGTCACGATTCCTAAGCAGCAAAGGTAGACGAAGGCAGGGAACACTTTGACTGTGGCGCAGTCTTCTACAATCACTTGCAAAGCAGACGCTGCAAACTGGAGGTATTCGTGATTCAGGAATACAGCGGAGTGGTTCGTCGTTTCGGCTGGATCCTTATCGTTGCAGTAATTCTGGCGGGATCGCTCTCTTACGGAGTCAGTTTCCTCCAGGAGGAAATGTACCGGGCAACAATCCATGTCAGCACGGTTCCGGCCCGCCCGGACTGGGGACTGGGTAATACAGCAAAGGAACTCATGCGAAACTTCGTTCGCAATCTGCGTACTTTTGAAGTAGCCGAGGAAGTAATTGCACGTGCACAACTGGACATGCATCCTAGCGATTTTCTAAGACTGACAAACATTGCTTCCGAACCGTCTACTTTCACGATAGAGATAGAAGCCCGATCCAGAGACAAAATCGTATCGGAAACCATGGCGTTGACGCTGGCCGACTATTTTGTTGACGAACGCACCGCCTACTATGCGCAACAAGACAAACGCGACCGAATCGAGGTCAAGATCGTCAGCCGGGTAATCGAGGGCGCTCGCTACCAGCCGCAGCCTCTCATCAATACCATGGCAGGAGCGGTTCTCGGCTTCCTATTGGGTGTTGGCTTGATTTTATTGATAGTCTGGATTGAAAGCGGCTTTCTCCGTACCCCTGATTCTGTGGAGCGGACGCTCGATCTGACTGTTCTCGGCGCGATTCCAGTAGCATCCTCCGGTTCAGCTTCAAAGGCGGAAGGATGAGAAAGCATTCCCACGCTGGCTGCCAGTACTTAGGAAATAAGAGGCGCCTCTCATTCCCAAATCTGTGTCCCTTTGATTCTCCAAAGGAAGGGTAGATGTCCTTAGACCTGGTCACGTTGAAAGCACCCCGAAGCGCCGCAGCCGAAGCCTACCAGAGCCTTCGCACCAATATCGAGTTTTCAGGTCTTGGCAAAGACCTGAGAACACTCCTTGTTACCTGTCCTGATACAGAAACTAACAAGAGCGACGCGCTCGCAAATCTCGCCGTTGTCATGGCTGACGCCGGCGACAGGGTTATCGTCGTTGACGGCGACCTGCGCCGCCCGCTTCAACATGAAATCTTCGGCATCAATGGAGATGCCGGGTTGACGGACTGGTTGCAGAAAGGAGGAGAACCACCTCTGGCCGGCACGCAGGTCTCCCACCTCCGCGTACTCGCAGCCGGACCTCTTCCCCCCAACCCGGTAGCCCTCCTCAGCCCTAAAAGGCTGGCGGAACTGCTTCAGGCTCTAACCGGCGAAGCAGAATACGTTCTCGTCGATGCTCCGCCGGTCCTGGCGGTTACCGACGCCGCTCTCTGGGCCAGCCAGGTAGACGGGACCCTCCTGGCCGTCACCGCAGGGCGCACAAAGCGGGAGCAGGCCCAACGTGCCAAGGAAGTGCTGGAAAAGGTTCAGACTAATGTCGTAGGCGCCGTCCTTCTGGATGCCGAAGATTCTATGGTTGTAACTGGATATGGACAATAGGACTTCCGGCCGTGATTGGAGACATGTACATTTTCGCTCACTCGACCACTGAACTGCGGCACTTCCAGACTGTGCCAGGATTGGCGCAATGAAAGGCATCCTCCTCGCAGGTGGGCACGGCACGCGGCTCTATCCCCTGACCACCAGCCTGAGCAAACAGATCCTGCCGGTTTATGACAAGCCGATGATCTATTATCCCCTGTCAATGTTGATGCTGGCGGGGATTCGGGACATACTCGTGGTAAGCACACCAGCTGCCCTTCCGCTCTACCGAGAACTGCTCCGTGACGGCAACCAGTGGGGCATTCAGTTCACGTACGTGGAGCAATCCCGACCACGCGGCATAGCGGACGCCTTTGTTGTCGGCCGGGATTTCGTTGGCGACGCCAACGTCTGTCTGGCGCTGGGCGACAACATCTTTTACGGTCACGGCCTGCCCTCTATTCTGCAAAAGGCTGCCAGCCTCCAGAAGGGAGCCATGGTATTCGCCTATCCCGTCGCCGACCCTACGCGATACGGTGTTGTCGAGTTTGACCGATCCGGAAGAGCATTGAGCATCGAGGAAAAACCGCAGTTACCCCGCTCCAACTTTGCCGTGCCTGGCGTCTACTTTTACGACAATCGAGTTCTCGAAGTTGCGAGAGGCATCGAGCCTTCTGCCCGAGGGGAGCTGGAAATAACCGACATTAACAATTTCTACCTGGAACGGGGAGAGCTGCAAGTACAAATCCTGGGTCGAGGATTTGCCTGGCTCGATGCCGGGACTCACGAATCCCTCCTCCAGGCCGCGAATTTTGTGCAGGCCCTGCAGGAAAGACAGGGAATGATGATCTCGTGCCCCGAGGAAATTGCCCTTCGGGGAGGATACATCGATCGCGACCAATTTCGCGCATTGGCCGAAGCACTGAAGACTAACCGGTACGGCCATTACCTTCTGCAAATCTTGCACGACGAGTTCAAAGACTCGCAATCCTGATGACCAACTCTTCAATCTCCCCCTATAGGCGCAACAGCGCCTTGCCCACAAACATAGCCGAAGTCCGCAGTGTGCCTGCCTTGGCGGCAGAAATGCGCCAGATCGACACCTGCGCCCTGCCTGCCCCCTACACTGAAATCTTCAACACGCGTTCGCTTTCGCCGGCTTATCTCGTGCAGAACCACGTCGGCGCCAGAGAAGTGCAGACTGCCGTTACCACTATCGCCCAGGCGGCAGACAAGCTTCGCCGAATGTCCCGCGCCTACGGCGAATGGCAGGAGTTCGACGTCCCAGCCTTCTTCGACCTGTGGCCGGAACATGCCCCACACCTCGTCCGCGTCGAGGAGCGTGTGAGTACGGTATACGTTACCTTTTTTGCAGTCCTTCTGGTGCCAACTTATCAGCGCGCAGAACCGTTCTGGGCCCCCG
>VYDA01000556.1 GCA_009843665.1 Caldilineaceae bacterium SB0675_bin_29
CCTCCACCCCGCGCCCCATCAACGCCGACAGCACCTCGAACCGCTCCCGCAGCGGCTCCCACACGCGCTGCCTGTGCAGCTCCGCCAGCGCCAGGATGCGCGCGTCCTCCTTGTCCGGATAATAGCGCCGCCGGTACCCGACCGCCTCGAAACCGGCCCTGCGGTAGAGACGTAACGCGATCTCATTGCTGACCCGCACCTCCAGCGTCGCGGTATGCGCGCCCTCCTCCCGCCCCAGCGCCAGCAGCGCCAGCAGCAGCCACTCGCCGATCGACCGCCCGCGCCACGCCGGCTGCACCGCAATCGTGACAATGTGCATCTCCGCGCCGAACAGCATGAAACCCCCCTGCGCGATCAGCGCCGGTTGTACAGCCCCCCTCGCTCGAACCCCCGGCGCCGGCCCAACCTTCAGCTAGCGGCTGCGGCTGTTACGCGTCAGTTCACTATGGTAGGTGGCGAGCGTCCAGGGGCTGGGAAAGCTGACCTTCTCCAGCTCCATCACACTCTCCAGATCGGTCAGCGTCAGCGGCCCGATCACCAGCGGGCAGGTCTGCGGGCCAACCCGATCGCGCGCAATGGGCTGTTTCTTCTTCCAGTTCAGAAAGTTAGCCATCGGACACTGGCATACACCAACGGAGCCGGGCGTTGCCTGCCGCCCGGCTCCTGTTCACTGGTTTCTGCCTACTGAGGTGGACGCAAATAGAGAGGCTGCAGCGGCGCAGTACATGCCGGTGACCCGGCGCACAGGTGGCGCATCGCCAGGCGGGCCAACCCCTCGCCCCGGGTCTCTGTCAAGCCGACCGGATCAGTTCCCGCGCTGTTTTGAGGACGTGCGGCGTTCTTGTATTCCCCCGGCAGATCGAAATCCGCGGCCGGATCGATGCAGCGGACGTGGGCCAGCCCCTCCAAATCCTGCCGCAGGGCACTGCTCAACTCGCCCACCAGCCACACAGGACGCCCCTCCGCCTGCAGCGCCGCAACCAGCGCCCCGGCCTGCCCCGCGCAATGGTGGGCCGCGGCCGGCAGCCATAACGGATCGTCAACCGGCGCCGAGGCCCAATTGAAGTGCCCCCGCCCCGCCTGCAGAACAGCCCACACATCCGCACCCGGGCCCGCCAGCGGCACGAACCGCGCCGCAACTGCGCTCAACACCGGCAGACCGATCAACTCGGGCGGTTCCGGCAGCCCCAGGGCAATCCCTTTCACAACGCTGATACCGATCCGCACGCCAGTAAAGCTGCCCGGCCCCGTCGTAACCGCCAAAACCCGGACGTCATCCATCCCCGCGCCGGCCTGCCCAAGCACCTCCGCCACCGCCGGCAGCGTCTCCTCCGTCTGCCGCCGCCGCGACCGCCACACCTTCTCAGACAGCACTGTATCCCTAACCGGGTCAAACAGCGCCACCGTACAAGTCGAGGAAGCTACATCAAGAGCAAGCAGCATTTGCTAGAGGTTCGTCGCCGCTGCCCGGCCGGCGAGGTTTACTGACCACTGACCACTGACCACTGCAGTTCTCAATCGGCAAGTCCCTGATCGTCCCCCGCACCCCGCGCCAAAACCGGCATCGGCCTGTGGTGGGCAACCGGCGTAACGATCCCGTCAACCAGCTCACGCGTGCCTACGACATTCAGTTTCTCATAGAAGAAGGCATAGTGCTCTTCGACACCGGCAAAGATCGCCTCCACCCGCTCCCGCGGCAGCGCCCACAGCTCCGGTTTGAACGGCCCAAAGGCCTTCTTGCGCGTCTTCAGATGAAAGACGAGGTCGGAATCGTTCGCGCCGCGTTCGTCCGCGTGATGCGCGTCCAGATGCGCGTACATCTCCTGGCGCAACGATTCAGGGAGACTGGGATGATCCAGGAATGTGTTCGAAAAACCCGTGGCCAGGTGAATCTCTATCGTCTGCGTCTCCGGAAACTTGCTGAACAGTTCATCCGGCAGCGTGCTCGCCCCATGCTGCACCGCCCCGCCCGACGCGGGGAATCGGGCGCGCGCGCCCAGGTCTTCAAGCGTATCGAAATCCACCGCCACGTCGGCCTGCGTACCGTCCGGCAGTAGAATCCCGCCGTGGGCCGTGCCCGTAGCCACACTGATCTTGCTCAGCCCCGCGTAATCGCCCAGCTCGCCCAGCGCAGCCTTATAGCCGTGAATATACGCGTCCAGCTCCGGCACCGTCGAGTTCTTTTCGCCCACTTCGCCGATCTCGCCGCCCAGGCTGATCGTGACGCCCTCCGGCTCCAGATCGCGGATGAACTTGGTCAGCATCGCCGAGCGCAGGTAGTTGTCCCGCTGCTGCTCGTCCAGCGACGCCGGCTCCAGCGTCACCAGCGTGCTCGTATCGATATCGATGTTCCAGTACCCGGCTGCCACCGCCTTCTTTGCCAGGGCCTTCACCTCGTTCAGCGAGCCCGCCGGGTCCGACCCGTACTTCTTGCCGTCCACCTGAAAGTGATCGCCCTGGATGAAAATCGGCCCCTGGTATCCCTCTTTGATGGCCGCCGCGATCAGGACAGCCGAAAACTCGGCCGGCTCCTGGAACGTGTAACCCATCTCGCTGCGCGCGATCTCGAAAATGAACGCCCCCGTCTGCGTACGCTGCGCCGCCCGGTACGCGGCCCGCCCCGCCTCGTACGTGGAAAAACGCATGTTCATCGCCGGTACCGTCCGGTTCGTCCATGCGTTGTCCGCCCTCGCCATGTAAAACTCGTGAATGCTGGCCGGGCACGCACCCATCACCTGCCCCAGCTCCCAGATCAGCCAGCGGCTGAACGTCTTCACCGGGAAAGTCCCGAAAACCGCATCCCGCACCAGCGTATCGATCAGACCGGCGCGCACCCTCTCCCCGTCCAGCAGCTCCACGCGCCCGTCGTCGTCAATGCCCACCGCGCCTTTCAGATTCCGGCGCAGTTCGTAGACCGATTCATGTATCACAACTGTTCCCCTCGTAATAGTACCTGCGTACCCACAGTCAATCCGAACCAGTGCATTACAGCCTCACCCCGGGCTCCACCGTGTCTCCTCCCCTATCTGCCGTCCCAGCCCACTGACCACTGCAGTTCGCGCCCCATCAACGCCACGCACTCAAAGTGCGCGCATCGGCACAGTGCCCACGCCAATCGTAATTGCGCCCCTTGTGAGAGCACTAAGAACTAGAAACTAGAAACTAAGAACTGATTTTGACCGCAAATGAACGCATCCGGTAGAATAGCAGAAACCAGATGAGAGCGAAAGATCTGTTTCCGGTTTTCAGATTTCGTATCGGCGCCGGGCCTCATCGTCGCCGCTGAAAACCAGTATTCCGCTACCAAGTACCCCATCCCGGAGGCATTCCATGTCAGGACTCAAACTCGGCGCGCACATGTCGATAGCAGGCGGCGTAAGCAACGCGCTCGACGCGGCCGCGGACGTACAAAGCAATGCAGTCCAGGTCTTTATGAAGAGCAACCGCCAGTGGAAAGGTCCGCAGATAAAGGAAGAGGATGTCTCCCGTTGGAACGAGCAGATGCCCGCCCTGGGCGTCGCCTACGCAGTCAGCCACGCCTCCTATCTCATCAACCTCGCCTCGCCCAAAGACGACCTGTGGGAAAAAAGCGTCGCCGCCTTTGCCGATGAATTGGAGCGCGCCCATGCCTACGGCATCCGCCACGTGGTCCTCCATCCCGGCGCGCACACCGGCAGCGGCGAAGAAGCCGGCATGCAGCGCATCGCCGGCGCCCTCAACCGCATCCACGCCCAGCTCCCCCAATGCAGCGGCGTCATCACCCTGCTTGAACTCATGGCCGGCCAGGGCACCACCTTGGGCTACACCTTCGCCCAGCTGGCCCGCATCATCGAACTGGTCGAGGATAAAGAGCGCGTCGGCGTCTGTCTCGACACCTGCCACGCGCTCGCCGCCGGCTACGACTTCCGCACCGCCGAGGGCTATGAGGCCATGATGACCGAGCTCGAAGAGACGGTCGGCATCGATAGCGTCGGCTGCTGGCACTTCAACGACAGCTCAAATGATCACGGCAGCCGCAAAGACCGCCACGAGCACATCGGCGAAGGCTTCGTCGGCGTAGAGGGCTTCCGCCACATCCTCAACGACCTGCGCTGGGACGGCGTCCCCATGCTCCTCGAGACCCCCAAAAAAGAAGACGGCGACGGCAAAGACGAGCAAAACCTCCGCG
>VYDA01000390.1 GCA_009843665.1 Caldilineaceae bacterium SB0675_bin_29
GTCTTGCAGGATGTACTGGTTGTGGTCGGGGTGAACGAAGAGGTAGCCCCAAAAACCGGCGATGAATCGGTACTTTGTTGCTGGCCCAGCTTCGTCTACGAATTCCTGCAAACATCCAAGCGGATCGCGCCTGAGTCGGCTGAAAGTACCGAACAGAGGATTAGCCTTGGGTGAAGGGGGAGAAGAACGCTGCTCTATCGAGTCGGCTACGCTGGTCATGCAATTCGCTCCCTGTTACGCGGTTCCAACGAACTCCTTAGCTAAGTGCCCCTTCACTTCACAACGGCTGAATGAGCGAAAATAACAGAAATACGAATTTATTGTGAATTGATTCACAATATTGAGTCTAGCACTTCCTTTACGCATTGTCAATGGGTTTTTTGTCTCCAATGGAATGGTGCGACGAAATCGGTTTCCGTTGCATAACGAAGTCTGGCCTTTAGACACCACTAAATGGCCTCACTCCTGATTTCCATCAGAAGCCTCCTCACTTTTCTGAGAGTCGGACTACCGCCTCTCAATTCGATCTGCTCTAATACTTCTGTCCAGTGAGCCTCTTCTCTGGCGGCATCGAGAAATGTCAAGCCTTTGTCGTGCAATTATGCAGGCCAGCAATTTATTACGCCCCGTCGCTTTTCTCTCCGTTCCCTTAATCAGATCGCCCCGTAGTAGTGTAGTTTACGGAGATTGAATTCGACCTTTTCGGGGCCGTATCCCTCGAATTGGTAGTTGTCTGGGCCCTTAGGCTTGTTGCTCGCCAGTACTTCCTCAGGGCGAAGCAGAATCTTCCTGCACAGGTCTAGATCAAGACATACAGTTGTTGATGCCATGAGGAGATTCCTTTCAACTTTGACTTGAAAAATGTACTACCTTTCATAACAGTTTTCAATCGGATTGGGGCTTTTTGACGCAGGAAATGTAATACATTTTGAAGATGTACTGCATGAAAGGAGGGGTCTTGCTGCTGTATCCGACCTATGACTTCGGACAACAAGAGTGGTGATCAAAAAGGCCACCCTCATTTGAGGGTGGCCTTTAGGATGAAGCGTTCGACTACTTAGACTTAGGCAGCGGCGGATACGCAGGCCCTCCAGCACTCAGTTCTGAGTAGGGGAGGACCTTGTTGACCATCCCCTGCACCATGTGAGCCATCTGGTCGATTGTGTCGGAAGGCCGTCGTTATGCCGACCTTCAAACTCACAAACGTAGCGGTCCATATGCTTATGACTCATGTGATGGTATACCCCGTAAAACCCTCGTTTCGTCTTGGCCCGGAATGACTCCATGCCGTTTGTATGCGCCTGCTCCTTAACAAACTTGCTAACACTGTGTTTGATAGCAACATGATCGCGGCCTATACCCCTGTACCACGCTGCTTCGTCGGTATAGAGAAGGGTGTTCTTCGCGCCCCTTCGCGTGCCTTCGCGGATCAAAGAAGTGTATTCTTCGCCCCCCTTCGTGGACAAAATCAGATAGCAACCGCCGTCGACACCGAAGCCTCACGCACCTCCTCCGCGCTCACCTCCCGACCCAGCTGATTCGACAAATAGATGCCCTCCGAAATCAGCATGCAATTCAAGGCGATCTCAGCAGTAGGAAGCAGCTCGACCCTCCCCTCCACTGCAGCGATCCAATGCTCCTGCTCACTGTCGTACACGTCGCCCTGACCGTGAACGTTGTGCAGTCGGAAGTTAAACATCTGCAGATTGGCCGTCGAGTCCAGGTCCAGGTCGCCGGCGCTATGGAAGTAGCCAAACGGCTCAAGGCGTACCCCGCCTTCGCTGCCTACCACGTACGAACCCTCGAACGCGTCCAGATGGATGGCCCATGCCTCGATAATATCCAGGGTGATACTGTCTGCCAGCCGCACGAATCCCAAGCCTAACTCCTCCACATTATAGCCGCTGCTTTCCCGCCGCGCCGCGTTCATTGCAATCTCCTGGTACGTCTTTCCTGAAATACGCAGCACATCCGGATTGCCCAACAGGTAGAGCATCGTCGAAATGTGATAGACGCCCATGTCATAGAGCGCGCCGCCGCTGGCGGTCTCTTTGCTCACGAAAAAGGGCGAGCCGTAGCCGTCCACAAATGGCCGGCCGCGCCGGCGATATCCCGTCGACCGCGCATGATACAGCTTCCCTAGATGGCCGCCGTCGATCAGGGCCTTGGCCGCCCTTGTTTCGTTCGTAAAGTAAACACGGTTCTGGATGCTGAGCATTTTCCCGCATTTCCTCGCCGTTGCCAGCATCTTTTCAGCGTCGATGTAGGCGCCGGCCACCGGCTTCTCGCAGAACACGTGCTTTCCAGCCTCCAGCGCAGCCACCGTCGCCGGCATGTGAAAGTTATTGTGCAGACAGACATCGACCGACTTGATGTCGTCGCGCGCCAGCAGCTGCCGAAAATCAGTGTAAACGTCCGCAATGCCGTTTTCTGAAGCGACCCTATCTGCCTCGGCCTCGTCAATGTCGGCGATTGCCGCTATCTCCACATGCGGCATCGCACTATACTTGCGAACGTGGCCCTTCCCAATCTGGCCCACGCCGATGATCCCGATTCGAGTCTTCTCGTCTGTCATTTTCTCTTGCTCTTCTTGTTATGTGAGTAATGATGAACCGGTACAAAAAAGCACATACTGTCGAATCTGCCCAGCCCAATTGTGGCCATTCCGATATATCTTTGGTGCCGATGACACTTCCCTCCACTCGGTCTTCCCCCCGAAGGGGCACCCCTTGTGTGTGCCCTCGTGGATCGACATCATGGCGTGCCGGCAGATTCCAATTCGGACAATGTTTACCGAAACCTATGCGCCCAGCGCCCGCTGCAGCAACGCCATCGTCTTCACCGCCGCCCCTTCCTCGTCGCCGTCCTCCGGCGTTGACTCAATGCCCCAAACGCCTTTGTAACCGCTCTCCAGCAAAATGTCGCATGCCTTCTGCAAATCGACCGAAGGATCGTTACCCTCGCTGTCAAATGAAAACGTCTTGAAATGTGTGAGGCGCGCAAAAGGGGCGCACAACTGCCACGCACGTTCCTGCGTTCCTGCCGCCCAATTGTTCGTGTCGAACAGCAGTCCAAGACCTTCTACCTCTTCAAGAAGCCGCACCGTATTCTCCGCGAACTTAGTTGGACCCCAGTGGTTCTCCACCAGGATCTCCACGCCCGCCGCTCTCGCAGCAGGGATCAATTCCTTGTAGCCTTCTACGATGATCTCGAAGACTTCGTCAGTTAGCGCTTCGGGTCCACCGGAATCAATTCGCATCTGCGGAGCCTCGAGGGCCGCCGCCACTTCAAGCCAGCGCAGCGCAGTCTCACGGCATGCCCTGCGTTGCGCGGCATCCTCCTCGTACATGTGACCGCCGTCCACCGCAATGCAGCCATAAGGCAGGCCCGCATCGTCCGCCATTCTCTTGGCGTCCGCCAGCCATGCCTGGTCCTCGAGCGCCTTCTCCAAATGCTTCATCCACGGATCAAGCTGCGAGAATCCGTGGCGCTGGTTGAATGCCACGTAGCCCTGAAAATCCATGCTGCCGCTCTCGAACGACCGGCGAAAACTATAGGAACAGATGCTGAACCGATGTGTCATGAAATCCTTTCTCCGTTCTACTTGCTAGGCGCGTTACTTGCTGATATTGGCCTGGAGCTACTCCAAGAGTCAGAATAGAGTCATCCAAAACTGCTTCCTGCATCGCCGGATCCTGTCGGATTGTCTTCCCGCTACGAAGTCTACAGCGCAGACCGGTAACCCCGGGAGAGCCGCAACTCGATCTGCGCCTGAAATGCCGAAAAGATGATCGTGATTATCCAATAAAAGACCGCCGCAATCAGCAGCGCTTCAAGGCTGCGAAAATTAGCCCGTCCCTGCTTCTGTGCCCTCCACAGCAACTCCCACACAAAGCCCGTCACAGAGATGAGCGAAGTATCCTTGAGCATCGCGATGAACTGGTTGCCGATCGGTGGGATGACCAGGCGCATTGCCTGCGGCAGAACGATGAACCGCATGATCTGAAACTGCGTCATGCCCATCGCCTTGGCTGCCTCCCTCTGCCCCGCGTCCACCGACTGAATGCCCGCCCGCATAATTTCTGTCATGTAGGAGCGGTAATTCAGCCCCAAGGCCAGCGCGCCGCGCGACATGCCCGAAAGGAGGATGCACAGCTGCGG
>VYDA01000313.1 GCA_009843665.1 Caldilineaceae bacterium SB0675_bin_29
GGGTTTGAAGGAGGTGCTGATCATCCAGATGAAAGGGACGATCATCAGAATGGCGCCGGCGCCCAGGACAAGGTAGTTGATCAACAGGCCGCGGCGCAGGCGCTGGAAGTCGGTTGCGCCGCGGTTGAGAGACCGCGTATCGACCTGGCTAGGTATACCAACAAAGTCCTGGTTAGCCATGCGTTACTCCAGAAAAAGACCAGGTCAGGCAAGGGGAATGACAGCGTCGGGTTTGAAAGTAGCTCATAGTTCCCAGTCGACCCGTTGCAGTTTGAACTGGACGAGTGTAAGGATAAGAACGATTGCGAAGAGGACGAAAGACATGCTGGAGGCCTGGCCCATGAACATGCGCTGGAAGGCGTAGTCGTAGATATGGAGCGCCAGAACCCTGGTGGAGTCGAGCGGGCCGCCGCCGGTCATCATGTAGATGGCCTGGAAGCCGCCGCTGAAACCACCGATGACGCCGGTGATGAGGACGAAGGAGACGACCGGTTTGAGCAGTGGCAGAGTAATCTTAAGGGCCAATTGGAGGCTGCTGGCGCCATCGATCTCGGCGGCCTCGTAGTAGTCCTGGGGGATACCCTTCAGTCCGGCGAGATAGATGATGACGGTAAAGCCGATCCCGCCCCAGATTCCCATGACGATGATGCTGGGCATGGCCCAGGTGGTGGACTGGAGCCAGGGGACAGGTTGGATGCCGACAAAGCTGAGGAGTTGATTGAGCAGGCCGAAACGGGTCTGCAGCATCCATTTCCAGATGGTGGCGCTGGCGATAACGGAGGTCATGACGGGCAGGAAGTAGAGTAGACGCAGGAGAATGCTGGCGCGCTTGATCGGGTTGAGGATGAGGGCGACGATGAGGGAACAGAATGCGCCGAGGAAAGTTCCGGCGAAGGTGCGGTACATGGTGTTCCACATGACCTTGTAGAAGAGGGAATCTTTGGCGAGGAGGACGTAGTTGTCGAGACCGACAAAGGGTGAGACGTTGCCGAAGAGGCTCCACTCGTGCATGCTGATGAAGAAGGCGAAGAAGATGGGGTAGAACTTGACGGTCATGTAGAAGAGGATGGTGGGAACGAGGGCGATGATGATGAAGCGGTGCTCGGCGGCGCGCAGCGTGGAGCGGTTACCTGCGAATTTCTGTGCGATATTTTGAATCATCAAATCGCCTCTTAAGGGGCGTTCGCGGTGTTTTGTGCGGGGGCCGGCGAACAGATTGTGCAATGGTGGTGCGGGTTGCGCTAGAGCAGGTTTGAGAGCAGACGCGGGTCAACAGGACTGGTGGCGATCCTTACGGCCGGCGAGCGCACCGGGGCGGATTACAGTTCTCTTTCGCGGTTGACTTGCCTAGCCCGAGGTGCCAGGCAGTTCGGATTCCCGGACCAGCTGAACATCGGATACGGCGACTCCCACGCCTAAAGAAGGCGTGGGAGTATCGCGTTCAACGGATAGTGTGAATTGCAGGCCAGCCTAGCGGTCTAGACCCAATACTTGGCCAGACCCTCGTCAATGAGTTTCTGGATCTCGGCGTCGCCGTACTCCAAGGCCTCGGCAACCGACCGTCCCTCATTGACGATCAGATGCAGAACGTCATTCTGAACGGCGCCGGCGCGCTCGGGCACGGCGGCGTAGTTGCGTTCATGGGGATTGACTTCAGAGGCCTCCTTAAGGCCGGGCGTTTCCAGAAGCCTGGGGTCGGACATAAGGTCGGCGCGCTCGGGCACGAGCGAGATCAGTTCGCACAAGGCCCAGTAGGCATCTTTGCCGCCGTCCTTGTAGAGGAACTCCATGAACTCCCAGGTGTCGCCATCGTTTTCGGGGTGGCCGGTTACGGCAGAGATAGAGGTTACCGTGTCCTTGTAGCCATAGAGCGGGTCGGGTTCGCCGGTTGGGGTAGGCGGGTGCGAGTAGCCGATGTGGGGGTACATATCGGGATAGGTGTTGACGTACTCACCGACCACCCAGGTCTGTTCTTCGGTCATGGCGGCGAGGCCGTTGCCGATGGAGTCGAAGTTGGGGAAACCGGAGTCCCAGACTTCGTGGACGAGGGACAGGTCGGTGATGTAGGTGAAGGCCTCATGGACTTCGGGGCTGGTCATGAGGGAGATCTGTTCATCGCCGTTGTTCTGGATGACGTTGCCGCCCAGCTGATAGATCTGGCTCAACACGGGCCATTCGCCGGTGAGGGCGAAACCGGCGCGTGAAATGGCACCTGTCCCGTCCTTCTGTGTGAGCGCCTTGGCTGCTGTGGTGAAGTCGTCCCAGGTCTTGGGGGGCGACTCCGGATCGAGGCCGGCCTCTTCGAACATCTGCTTGTTGTACATCAGGAGGGTACAGGTGGTGCCGGTAGGAAGTACATAGCGCCCGTTGGTCTTGATGTCAAAGAGGGGATAGGCCTCTTCAAACCAGCTGGGCGGGAAGATGTCTTCAGGGAACTCAAGGACGAGATTTTCTTCGCGCATCTGGTGCATGAAGGCAAGGGAGCGCATTTTGATCATGTTCGGCCCGGTGCCTGCTGCGAGTGCTGAGTAGAGCTTTTCGACATATCCGCCGGCAATGGACTGGACATCGACGGTGATTCGATCGTTTTGTTCAGCGAATTTGTCGGCGACGCTGCGGTAGAGATCCATGCGGATATCCCACCAGCCCCAAAGGGAGAGCTCGACCGGTTCTTCGTCGGCGGCTCCTTCCATGCCGGGCGCGGCTGCGGGAACGCAGGCGGCCATGGTCAGGCCGAGCCCGGTGAGACCGGCTGTTTTGAGAAATTGACGGCGACTCGCGTTTTGCATTTTCATGCTTTCCTCTCCTGGAAATGGGTTTGATAGAGGTTTTGGGACATGAGGACCGAACGGATCGTTTTCCGTCTCAAATTCGACCGCCGGGAGGCAAAGAGACGGATAGGGACATCTTTCTTGTGCCATATAGTAGACATGCAGCCGGTGGGGGTAAGCTAACACACGGGAAATTCGTTGTCAATGAAGTAATTCGTATGGGTATGTCCCGGGTTTTTGAGTTGGCGTTATCTGAATCAGGATTTACAGGATTGTCAGGGATTTTCAGGATAGGTTGCAATGGCCGGCTGCCCGTTAGAAGTTCCAATGCGGGGGACAGATGGGCAGTGAAGACCGGAAGGGCGCCCACAAGGGGTGAGCACCTACGGGGATGTGCGGAAGAGCAGGTCCGGATCAGGATGTCGGTCCCGTTGAATCACGGACGAGAAACAGGTCGTCCAAATTGATTAAGAGGCCATCCAGCATGGGGGAAGTCAGAGTCTGGCCTAAAGTGTAGGTAGCTGCCTCGTCGTAGCCATATTCGCCTAACAGTAGAATGGAAATGGTTGCGGCTTCGGGATCGACCAGCCAGTACTCTTTAACGCCAAAGTTTGCATAGAGTTGACGTTTGAACGACTCATCGCGTTCGGCGGTGGATTCGGAGCGAATTTCGACGATCAGGTCGGGCGCGCCCTGGATGTTGGCGGGAGCGATTATGTGTGCCCGCTGTGATGATATGAACAGCAGGTCGGGCTGGACGACGTCGGTGCGGGAGAGGACGACGTCAGTCGGAGCGAAGAAGAGATGGCCAAGTCCGCCCTCTCTGATAAATCGGGCCATCCGCCATCCTAACTCGGCCTGAACTGACTGATGGGCTGTATTCGGAGCAGGCGGCACTATCAGAGCTCCGTCCAGAAGTTCGTAGCGTTCATCATCGGGGGTTTTCAGGTAATCCTCGTAAGTGAGTCTGGTCGTTGCAGGACTGTTTTGAGAAACAGGTTCCGCTCTCAACATTGTTGCCCTCCTGTCAGAACAACTTTGACCGGCCAGAGCCGTCATCTGAACACATGTTCTCATAGTTGCCCGACTTTGTCAAACGGGTTTTGCCAGGGAAAACAGCTGATCTGCTCGCGGTGATGCGCAGTTGCTTCAGGACAATGCCTGAAGCAAGACATGCTGTACTTCGAATCACCGGCCACTCACACTTGCGCCACCGGCCACTCGCTACCTGGGTCGATACCGAGCCGCTGGGCGCGTTGGGCGACCGACGCGGTCACTGCATGGCCTATCTCAAGCTCATCGACGCGGGTGGAGCGGCCGCGGCGGAGTACGACTTCGCCGTTGACGAGGACGGTGTCGACGCTTCCGTTGCCCAGGGTGAGGG
>VYDA01000368.1:0-3400 GCA_009843665.1 Caldilineaceae bacterium SB0675_bin_29
CTACGACGTCAACGTGACCCCCTACGAGAGCCTCATGCTGGGCCTCTTCGCCATCTTCCGCGGCCCGGAAAACGACATCTGCGCCGCCGAAGGCGTTCCCAAAACCATGGACTTGGAGCTGACCTACAGCCGCGACGGCTTCCACTTCAGCCGTCCGGACCGCACCCCCTTCCTCGCCTCAAGCCGCCAGATAGGCGACTGGAATCGCGCCTACCTTCATGCCTGCGGCGGCCTCTGCCTCGTCGTCCACGATCGCATCTACTTCTATTTCGCCGGTTTTTCCGGCCTGTCTCCAAAACTAGGCTCCGCCGGCAGCGGGGATACCGGTGTTGGGGATACCGGCCTGTCGCGCCGAGTCATGTACGCCGGCGCCAGCACCGGGCTGGCAACCCTCCGCCGTGACGGCTTCGCCAGCATGGAAGCCGGCGCGGGCGGCGGTACGCTGACCACGCGGCCTGTCACCTTCAACGGAGACCGCCTCTTCGTCAATGTCAATGCGCCGCAGGGCGAACTGAGGGTGTCCGTGTTGGACGGTGATGGGGAAACTGTGGAAGGGTTGGGCGTCGATGTGTGCGCTGCGCTCAGTGTGGACAGTACCTGCGTCGAGGTGAAATGGTCGTCCGGTGCCGGTCTCGCCGCGCTGGCCGGTCAGCCATGCAGGCTGCAGTTCCACCTGCAATCAGGGCAGCTCTTCTCCTTCTGGGTGACCAATGACCCCGGCGGCGCCAGCTACGGCCACATGGCCGCCGGCGGCCCCGGCTTCACCAACGGCCGCGACCTGCCCCAATCCCAATAGCCGCCGGCCCGCGAAACGAAGCTCAGATTCACTGCCGTTACTGACCACTAACCACTGACCACTGACCACTGCAGTTTCATTCCCGCAGCCGTTCAGCGGTCAGATAGTACGCCCCGGCCAGCGGGTTTCCCTGCTCGTCATGCCACCAGCTCTTCACCGTGGTCGGCCCGCGTTCCACCGCGATCTCAAAGGTCTGCGCCGTCGCGTCCGGCGGCACCGGCAGCGTCTGCTCGCTGCGCCCCACCTGCAGCCAGGCTGAGGCAACCGGCAGCGCCTTGCCCGCCGGCCAGCTGCCGTCCACGCCCTGCATCACCGGCGCCGGGTCGGAGATACCCAGGCCGGACTCCTCCGGCCAGCGCCGCAGCGTAAAGCTATAGAGACCGGCTCGCGCCGCCTCGACGTGCCACGTGCCGCTGTCCATTACCGGCCCGCGCATCCCCCTCTGGTTATCCGCATACACCCACGCCCAATCGCAGCTGCACAGACGCGCCGGGTTCTCCGCGTCGGCGCCGATCGTCAGGGGCTGATAGCTCGTGAGCGTACCGCTTACGTCGTCCCACCAGGTCCCGTACTGACCCCGCAGTTGCTTGACCAGCTCCGAATTGGCCGCGGCCACGTCCTGCTGCTGGCCCGGGTCCTCCCCGATGTTGTACAGCTCCCGCCCATCGACCAGCCGCCACCGCCCCCACATCACCGCCGCCCGTTCCCTGCCCGTGAAACCAAATCGAGCGCCTTCATTGGCGTGTCCATACTGCACCACCGACGTCCGCTCCGCCACCACCCTGTCCGGCTGCCGCATGTGCGCAGCCAGCGACAGACCGTCGCACGTCCAGCCGTCCGGCGCCTGCAGATCACACAACTCGATCAGCGTTGGCAGGATATCCACCCCGCGCGTCACGCCGCCCACATCGCGGCCGCCCTCGAGCCCCGCCGCCGGCCAGCGAATAAAACAGGGCACCCGGTGGCCGCCCTCGTATAGCGAAGTCTTCCTGCCCCGCATCCCCGCATTGTAAATTCCCTCACCCATCGCCGTGCCGTTGTCTGTCATGAATATCAGGATCGTGTTATCACGGATCTCGTTGTCCTGCAGAAACTTTTCCAACTGCGCCATATTCTCGTCAATATTGGCGATCATGCCGAAAAAGCTGGCCTCATCCCGCTCAATGCCGTCCAGATACGGCTGCCGGTATTCGTCGGGAACCCAATACGGGCCATGCGGCGCATTTGTCGCAATATAGGCAAAAAATGGCTCATTCCGATCATGGCAGCCCTGCATCCAACGCATCGCCTCTTCGAACCAGACGTCGGTGCAGTAGCCCATGTACTGCTTGATCTCATCCTTATGTCGGTAGTGGTCATCAAAATAATCGTTGCCATAGTAGTCGGCCGCCGAGGTGATGCCGAAGGCGGGATGATGGATCGTTTCATGGAAACCGCGGTCCTGCGGCCGGTAGGGATAGTTGTCGCCCAGATGCCACTTGCCGAAATGACCGGTGTGATATCCGTTCTCCGCCAGGATATCGGCCATCGTCGGCAACTCCGATCGCAGGAGCGAACGCCCCATGCAGACGAACGTCGCCCCGTTGCGCAACGCATCCTGGCCCGTCATCAACTCGCCGCGCGTCGGCGTACACATAGGAGCCACGTGAAAGTCGGTCAGACGCACACTGTCGGCGTGCAGACGGTCCAGCACAGGTGTCTTCAAAATTGGATTGCCCAGGCAGGACAGGTCCCCGTAACCCTGGTCGTCCGTCAGCACGAATATGATATTGGGGCGCGACTGTGTGTTCGACATGGAGCGGCCTTTCAGTGGAAAAACATGCGGTCAGAGAGTCCTCGCCCAATCTTACATTGGACCCGCGCCGCGCTGCAATCGCCGCCCGCCGACTCCAGCGGTTTGACCGGAAATCTTCATGCACTTAGTGGATCAATAGGGCGCGCAACACACCGTTTTCGCTTCGGTTGACACAGCAGCCCCTCCCGGCGAAAATGATCACATCAAGAGCGCGACCCACACCCTGCCCCATAACAGACAGGAGTCATCCCATGAGCCGCTTTGCCAACATCAGCCTGGTCAACTTCCCCACCCTGCCCCCAGACGAGCCCGACCGCTTACGAAAGACGCTGGACCGCATGTGCGGCTACGTCGCCGATGCCGCCCAGGAGCAGAGCGATATCGTCGCCTTCCCCGAAATCTGCAACTGCCTCGACACCGCCGACCCATCTGACGTGGCCGAGCCCCTGGATGGGCCGACCGTGACCGCGCTTGCCCAGGCCGCCCGCCAGCATGAGCTGTACGTCGTCTGTCCGCTCATAGTCAGCGAAGACGGGCGGCGCTACAACTGCGCCGTTCTCATCGGCCGCTAAGGTGAATTCGTCGGTGTCTACCGCAAGAACTTCCCCACCCACCCCGAGCTGGAAGCCGGCGTCACCCCCGGCGTCGAAACACCCGTCTTCGAGACCGATTTCGGCCGCGTAGGGCTCTGCATCTGCTTCGATCTCAACTACTGGGAGGTCGGCTCCGGCCTCTGCCGTAACCACGCCGAACTGGTGATCTGGCCCTCCATGTGGGCCGGCGGGCGCATGTTGAGCAAATGTGCGATG
>VYDA01000368.1:3410-4145 GCA_009843665.1 Caldilineaceae bacterium SB0675_bin_29
CCTTCGTCGACGTCGCCGGCCGCGAGCTTCTCGCCGTCAAACGCGAGGCCAGAGACCGCACCGGCCGCTCGCCCGTGGTCACCGCCCGCATCGACCTCGACCGCCGCCTGCTCCATCCGGACTATAACCTGGAAAACCTGAAGGCCCTCTTCAAACGCTATGGGCCGACCGCAGCCTTCACCCAGTGGCTCAAACAGGACTGCCACCTGGTCTTCGGTTCACAGGTGCCAGGCCTCTCCAGCGATCAGCTGATAGAGGAGTTCGGCCTCGAGACGATGCGAGACTACCTCGCACGCGTGCGCCGCGACCGAAAGGCCGCGCTGGCGGCAGTTGCCGAACCGGTCTATGCCAACGGGCAGCCACTTGCGCAGGACGGAGAGAGAATCTGATGCTACTGACAGGAAAAACCGTCATTGTGACCGGCGCCGGCGGCGGCCTGGGCGCCGGCATCGCCGCCGTCTGCAGCCGCGAGGGCGCCAACGTGGTAGTGGCCGATATCCGCGGCGATGCCGCCAGCGACGTGGCTACCAGCCTGCCCGGCGATGCTCTGGCCGTGCACTGCGATGTCGGCGACGACGAGGCCCAAGCCGAACTGGTGCAGAAAGCCGTCGACGCATTCGGCCGCGTCGACGGCCTCGTGAACAACGCCGGCATCAACTTCGCCAAATCGGTCCAGGAGACGTCCGCCCTGGACGGGGAGCCCATCATCCGCGTCGGCCTGCGCGCCGGCGTCTT